>JBBDRM010000138.1:0-59855 GCA_040905475.1 Actinomycetota bacterium | reverse complement strand
ACACCTCCGACCGCAAGGGTTGGGTCCATCGAGGCCACCGTACCCGGAGGGTGTGACAGTTATGAGGCAGGCGTGGGGGAGGGGGATGACGTCGGCGTCGCGGCAGGCGTGACGGCCGGTGTGGCCCGGCCCACGATCACCGTTGCGACCATCCCGAGCTCGCCGTGATAGCGGCAGACCATGTGCACCGTCCCGGCACTCGCGAAGGTGAGCGTGGAGAACGTGCCGGGCTGGATGTCTCCGGAATCCCTCGGGCAACCCTGCCCTTGACAGGTCGCCGTGTGGGTCACCTCATCGTCGTTCTCGAAGGTTATGGCGCCGCCCACCGGGATCCGGATCGTCGCCGGCCGGTACTGGTTCCCCCGCATCCGAACCTCGACCCCGGCGCCCTGAGAAGGCATCACCGCGAAGAGAGCCGAGAAGCCCGCAACGGCGATCACCGAGGCCACCACGTACCGACGTTTCTTCATGACGCCGGAATGATAGGGGTGGCGCGACCGAGTCGCGAAGCCGGGATGTGGTGTCAGCGGCGGATCATGGTCCGCCATACGAAGAAGGCCGACGTGCCGAGCAAGGCGAGAGCGAGCCCGGCCACGGCGATCGTCGGGAACGGCTGGTCCTCGGCGGATCCGGGTACCGGCGAGGTCAGGACCCCGCTGGGACTCACGCTCGTCGTCAGGGTGGGCGAAACGCTCGTCGTCGGACTCACCGAAGCCGGGGGTGGCTTCGTCGTGGGAGATTGAGAGGCCGGCGGGCTGGGCTTGGCTTTCACGATGACCTGGCCGCACATCGCGCAGTTCGCGAACGACGTATCGGAGCCGTGGAGCTTGCAACGGTAGGTGAAGGTCCCGGCGGTCGTGAACGTGTGCGAGAACGATTCACCCGGGTCGATACAGTCTCGGAAGAGCACGTTGCCCGGACAATTGTTCGGGCTCGAGTCGAAGGATTCGCCCAGAGCAACCGCCGAGCTGTTGGCCGTAACCGTGTGACGCTGGTTGTCCCGGTTGAACCAGCGGACCGTGTCGCCGACGAAGATCGTTACGCGTTCGGGTTCGTATCGACGGGCGGGGATCTCGACCGTCTTCGTCGCGGCACGTGCGGGCAGAAGGCTTCCGACGAAGACCGCAGCGGCGATCGAGGACATAGCGAGCTTCCTCACCATGATCCCGAACTATAGGCGTGAAATCGTCGAGGACACCGTCCGAACGGGAGGTATTGACCTGACCTCTTCACTGTCCTAGGGTCATGGGTGAGGCGCTCGCCGGCTTGAGGAGTTCGCCACTGCCTCCAAGCACTTGATGCGAGCGCCTCATCCTTTTCCCGCGCTCGGTTTACTCATTCAGAGGCCGGGGTTTACGATTCCTACGTGAGCGACCAGTACCGGCCGAGCATCCGTCACGCCTTCTACAACTGGCGTACGTACAAGGGCTCGCTCCGCAAGAAACTCGGGCTCACCGCGAAGAACGAATGGCGGAAGCTACGCCGATTCAAGGATTGCTGCGGCAACATCGACGAACCCGGCTGTTGAAAGCGCTCCGAGCAGGGACCCGGTCGGGCCCCCGGGGAGCAGGAGGAGGGCCACGATCATGAGTGACGTCCGCGAGTACAAGCTCCTGATCAACGGCGAGTTCCTCGACGCCGCATCGGGCGAGACGTTCGAAACGACCGATCCGTCCACCGGCGAGGTGGTCGGCCGGGTCGCCAAAGGCGGTAAGGAAGACGTTCGCAAGGCGATCGAGGCCGCCCGCAATGCCTTCGACTCCGGCGTGTGGTCGGAGATGCCCCAGGCCGAGCGCACCCAGCGCATGCTGAAGCTCTGGGAGATCTTGCAGGAGCGACTGACGGACCTCTGCCAGATCGAAGCCATCGACGCCGGGCACACGATCCGCATGGCCAATCTGTTCTCGATCGCGCTCGGGGTAGAGCACTGGCGAGTGACCGCCGACCTCGCCAGCAAGATCGGCGAGTACGAGCCCGTGGAACTCTCGGAGATGCCCGCGCCGTCGTGGGGCCTCGTGCGACGCGAGCCCTACGGGGTGTGCTCGGCGATCACGCCGTGGAACTTCCCGTTCATCCTCATGATGTGGAAGGCCGGCCCGGCGCTGGCGACCGGCAACACCATGATCGTCAAGCCGGCGACCTACACGCCGATGTCCACGACCGAGTTCGGCAAGATCGTTCAGGAGTCGGATCTGTTCCCGCCGGGCGTTTTCAACGTCGTGCCGGGCGCGGGCGGCGCCGCCGGCGAGGAGATGGCATCGAACTCGCTCGTCGACAAGGTCGCGTTCACCGGCTCCACGGAGGTTGGGCGGCGCATCATGCAGCTCGCGTCCGGGACGGTGAAGAAGGTGACGCTCGAGCTCGGCGGCAAGTCGGCGAACATCCTGCTCGACGACGCCGACCTCGACTCGGCGATACCCGGCTCGCTCTTCGCGACGTTCCTGCATTCGGGCCAGATCTGTCATTCGGGCACCCGGTGCTTCGTTCCCGCGTCGCTTTACGACGAGGTGATCGCCCGGATGGTCGAGCTGGCCGAGGGATTGAAGGTCGGGCCGGCGACCGACTTCGAGACCGACATCGGGCCGCTCGTGCACCGATCACAGTTCGAGACGGTGGATCGTTACGTCCAGCTCGGACAGCAAGAAGGCGCGAAGCTCGTCACGGGCGGGGAGCGCGTTTCCGTCGCCGGTCACGACGGCGGCTACTACTACAAGCCGACGGTCTTCGCCGACGTTGCGAACTCGATGCGTATCGCGCAGGAGGAGATCTTCGGGCCGGTGTTGTCGGTCATCAAGTACGACTCGGTCGAGGATGCGATCCAGATGGCGAACGATTCGATCTACGGCCTCGGCGGCGGCGTATGGTCCCGCGACATCCCGCGCGCCCTCAGCGTGGCGAAGCGCATCCGCACCGGAACGGTGTGGATCAACGACTACCACCTGCTCTCGGCCTATGCGCCGTTCGGCGGCTACAAGCAGTCGGGCGTGGGAAGGGAGACCGGCAAGTGGGGCCTCCGCGAGTACCAGCAGACGAAGTACATCCACGTCGACCAGACGCCGGGCAAGGATCAGAAGTTCTGGTACCAGATCGCCGGGTTGTAGCCGGAACGGCTCAGCAGAAGCGCCGGCAGTCGGTAGGGGAGGGGCTCGGGGACGGAGACTCGGTCGGCGACGGGGATGGTGACGGAGAAGGCTCGCACACCCGTTTGCAGGTCGCCGTCGGCGAAGGGCTCGGGGAGGGACTCGGCGTCTCGCTCGAGGACGGCGATGGCGACGGCGACGGATCCCCGCCGGACGGCGGCGCGGTCCGCAGCGCTTCGAGCTCGGCGGCGAGCTGCGCCTGAAGATCGGCGAGCTCCGCCTGGCCGGCCCGGTTCTCGAGCTCGTAGGGATCGTTGATCAGATCGTAGAGCTCGCGCTCCCCGGTCGAGAGCTCGGCGTACTTCCATTCGTGCGTGCGGATCGCCCAGAAGCCGGGCTGATTGTTCGTCCCCGACGTCTGGTGGAGGAGGCTCGATCTCCAGCCGGCGCCCGGATCCTCGATCAGGGGAAGAAAGCTCGTACCGTCGATCGCGTCCGGAGGGACCATCCCGGCCAGGTCGGCGAACGTGGGAGCGATATCGACGCTCGAGACGAGGCCGGGTTCGACCCGCTCTTCGATCCAAGGAACCCGCACGTACATGGGGGTCCGGATGCACTCCTCGTACACACAGTTCTTGCCCGAGCCGCGATGCTCGCCGAACAGATAGCCGTTGTCGGTCATGAACACGATCACGGTGTTGTCCAACGTGTTCGTGTCATCCAGGGCGTCGTACACGGTGCGGATCAGGTCGTCGACGGCTTGCACCGCCCGGTACTGCTGCACGCGCTTCTTGTCCATCGCGTTCTCGAGGTTGGGGCTCAGCAACGGCAGGGACTGGATCCAGGCCGGCTTGTCGGAGACGTCGGCCTCGTTGAAGTTGGGCGAACGCGTGACGGTGAAGGGTGTCTTCGCGTACCGCTCCGGCGGCGTGGTCGGCGAATGCGGGGCGATCGGAGAGGCGTACAGGAAGAACGGCTCCCCCGCAGAGGATCGGATGAACGCGTCGGCTCGCCGGGCGATGACATCGGTGTGGTAGTCCTCCGGAGCGCTGCCGTACGAGACGGTCGTTCCGTTGTCGAACATGTCGTAGTTGTAGTACTTGCTCGTTCCGACGTTCGCGAACCAGTCCGACCAGCCCGGCGGGACGAAGGGCGACGAACCGAATGGGTAGTCGTTGAGGTACTTGCCGGCCAAGCCGGTGCGATACCCGGCCGACTGCAGCCAGGTCGCCAGCGTCGAGTCGTGATCGAACGGCCCGCCGGTGTTCTGGGTGACGCCGTGGTGGTGCGGATACAGCCCGGACAACAGGGTCGCCCGCGTCGGGCAGCACAGCGGCGTGTTCAGGAAGGCGTTGGTGAACTCGATCCATCCCCCGCCGGGCTTGCTGGTGAGGAAGGGCATCGCCGCCAGGGCGTCGAGACTCTGGTCGTCGCTGAGGATGAGCACGATGTTGGGCGCAGTGGGCGGGGTCGCGGTCGCCGGTCCGGATAGCGATCCCGTCGCGAAGAACATCACGGCGCCCGCAAGCAAGCCGAGAACGGACAACGCTGCCACACGACGGCGCATCCTGTTCGCTACCTCCCCCGCCCCGTCTGCCGACCCCGGGGCACGCGCCTAGCCTTCGTCGTTCAGGATCGTGCACTTGCCCTGCGCATCGGCGATCGACGCGCCGGAAGCGTTGCTCAGGTTGAGGAAGAAGGACTCGTCCCGCTCCGTGAGCATGTCGCCGGAGATGGACACATCGACGGTCTTCGACACCTCGCCGGGAGCGAACGTCAAGATCCCGCTCGTCGCCGTATAGTCGCTCGGCGCCTTGGCACTTCCGTCCGCGGTCGCGTAGGAGACCATAACCGTCGCCCCGCTCGGGTTCGACAGGGTCACGACCAGGCTCGCGATGGACGTCGTACCGCCGTTGCCTTCCAGGAGCGACACATCGGAGATCGTGATCGCAGGCACGGAGTCGTCGTTGAGGATCGTCCCGTCACCGCGTCCGTCCGCGACCAGCACGTCGGACGAGGAGATGTCCACGTAGAAGACCTCGGACACCTCCGGGTCGGTGTCGCCGAAGACGGTGACGCCGATCGTCTTCGAGCCCTCACCCCCGGCGAAGTTCAGCGTGCCCGAGACGGCCTGATAATCGCCGGGAGCGACCGCGGTCCCGTCGGCCGTCGTCCACGACACCTCGACGGGCCCGCCGGCGGGCGGTGAGATCGAAACCGTGAACGTGGCGATCACCGAGCCGCTGTTGCCCTCGACCACGGAGACATCGTCGATCGAGGCGGAGGGCGGGGCGTCGTCGGTCAGGATCGCGCCGACGCCGGACCCGTCCGCGATGGCGGCGCCCGACGCGCCGGACAGTTGCACGGTGAACGTCTCGTCCGGCTCCGGCGTGGTGTCGCCGTTCACCAACACGGTCACCTGGTTTGACGTCTGCCCCGGGTCGAACGTGACCTGACCGTACGTCGTCTGGTAGTCGCCGGGCGCGGTCGCGGTTCCGTCCGCGGTCGCGTAGGAGACGGAGACCGTCCCGCCGCTCGAGGGCGAAAGGGAAACGGTGAACGTGGCGGCCGTCGTACCCGAGCTGCCCTCCACGACCGAGACGTCGTCGATGGACAGCAACGGCTCCGGGCCGTTGATGACCGTCATCGAGTCGCAACCCTCGATCTTGAGGCCGGTCGTGGTCTGCCCGTACATGCAGGCACTGGTATCCGAGCCCTGGATCCCGGTCAGCGGCGTCGACCATTTCCAGATTTTGTCCTTCTTGCCGTCCCCGTTGACGTCGCGGAACTTCCCCCGCCGCGTCACCGGCTCACACGCGCGGTTGTTCGGATCGCTTGCGTCGCCGAAGCACAGCGGGACGTCCTCGATCACCGCCGGATCGAGGGCCGGGGTCCAGAGGACCGCGGCGTGGACGGTGTGGAACTCGAGGTCGACGGTGTTGTTCTTCTCGGGCTCGACAACCATCGCGACCACGAGGCACCCTTCGCCCGGCGGCTGATCGACGACGCCGTCGCCGTCGGCGTCGATGCCGAGGCACGGGTCGGGATCTGCGCTCGCGACGGGAAGGCCGGCCCCGATGACCAGAGCGGCCGCCAAGAACGCGATGACCGGCAGTCGCCCGGTGCCCATCCCCCGTCCTCCGATCCCCCCAGGCTGCGAAGGGCAGAACCCCGCCCCTCTCACGTCACGCTACCCGACCCCTCATACGACGGGAAGGGTCGACTCCCGATGCGTGACAAAGTTCACACTCAGCCGGCGACCTCGACGCCCGAATCGGCCTTCTGCCCGCCGTTGGCGACCATCGGGAAGGCGACCTCCTTCGGCGTGTAGCAGGTCGGCGCTTCCTTGTTGTAGTCCTCGCGGTCGAGGATCAGCTTCTTGTAGTGCTCGAAGCCGCGGGGGTCCTCGAGCGCGTCGAAGAACTTATTGTAGCGCTCGTGGTTCTCGAAGAAGTCGCCGGCGAGCATGTAGTGCCCGGCCGCCATCGCGCTCTCATGACGCTTGTGGACCTGGTGGTCGACGCCGACCTCCGCCCACGTGATCGCGTGCGGGTTGTAGAAGAGGCGGATCATCCGGTGCACGAAGTTGTATGCGCCCGAAACCTTGCGGTACGCCTCGACCATTTCCGGTCCCATCGGTTCCTGCTCGCCGAGCAGCTGCTTGTGGAGCGCCGCCGAAACGAGGTGGGCCGTCTTCATCGACAGGAACACGCCCGACGAGAAGATCGGGTCGATGAAGCCGCGCGCGTCGCCGATCATCGCGTAGTTCGTGCCGTAATGGTTCGAGATCTCGTACGAGTAGTTGCCGTTGACCATGATCTGCATGACGCGGTGTGCACCCGGCGTGTCGAGAAGCCTCGCGACGACGGGCGATTCACGAAGCTCGGCCTCGCACATGGCCTCCTGCCAGTCGGTGATGCCCTCAGCCTGGAGCTCCTTGCGACGCTTACGGATGTAGGAGTTCTGGAAGACCACGCCGGCGGTGATGCGGCTGTCGGAGAGCGGGAAGACCCAGATCCAACCCTTCTTCTCCTCACCGATGTAGATGATGAGCGACAGCCCCTCCTCGAGGCCGTGCGCCATCTTGACGCCCTCCCAGTGGGACCAGAGCGCCGTACGGTCGAGCTCCTCGCGCGGCTTGCGCCACCCGTTCTTGGAGCCCACGATCGCGTCGCGACCGCTCGCGTCGACGAGGAAGCGAGCCGTGTGGACCTCTTGCACGCCGTCGACGGTCTCCGACTCGATGATGACCTTGTTGGGATCGCTCAGGTCGACGTCGGTGACCTTGACCTCTTCCCGCACCTCCGCGCCGAGGCGGCGCGAGTTGTTGAGCAGGATGTTGTCGAAGGGTGCGCGGTTGACCTGGAACGAGAGGTAGGTCTCGTCCTCGATGACGACATCGAAGCACCAGGTGGTCGAGGCGATGTCATTGCGGTCGATGAAGCGGACGCCCGGCTTCCGGACGAACGTGCGCTCCATCTCCTCGCGGACGCCCAGCCCGTCGAAAAGCTTGTAGCAGAACGGCAGCATCGACTCGCCGACGTGATCACGTGGGAACTTCTCGCGTTCGAGCAGGAGAACCTTGTGCCCATCGCGGGAGAGCAGCGAGGCTGCGGTGGAGCCGGCCGGGCCGCCCCCGACCACGATGACGTCGTAGTCGTATTCGTTGCTCGAGGCCATTCTTCACTCCTTGGGTAGATCGTTCGGATCCCAACGCCGGGCGCGAGATAGCACGCCGACAGAGGTCTGCGTGCTGAGGATAGCGTCCGGCCACGGAGCGCGAAAGTGGTGGATTCCCCCTATGCAAGCGCGATCAGCGAGGAACCAGCGGTTGCGCTGACCAGCAGAAACGGGGCTATCTGACATTTCTCATCCGACCGGCGTCGGCGAGGGGTCGGGAAGGTTCGGCGAAGCCCCGAGCCCGAGCCGCCGGCGATGGAATTGAATCACGCCGGCGACGCGGTCGAACAGCTTGTCGGCGTTCTCGGCGATGGTCACCGCTTGGTCGACCGCGGCCGAGAGGGTTCCGGGGTCCGCGCGACCCACCGTCTGGAACGCGTCGACCGTGACGAGGTAGGCGCCCATCGCCGCGTCCCAGCCGGCTTCGATGTCGCCGAGGAGGGCCGGCGGTTCGAGGCCGAGCAGGTCGTCGCGGACCCGCTGGAACACCCGCTGCCAGGCGCCCGTCCGATCGAGGAGCTGCACGCCCGTGATGGTCCCCTCGACGATCTCCCGAAGCGACGGCTTCATCTCCTGCTGGACGATCCGGCCGGCTTCGCGGACGGCCGGGAGCAACGACTCCTCGTAGGAAACGAGCGCGGCGCGGTCGTTCTTCCGGTTCGACGAGCCCATCAGGAACACGGCCGTTGCACCGGCGGCCAGCACCAGCACCAGCGCGATCGTATAGACGAGCGGGCTGCGCCGGCGGGTTTTCGTTACGTCCGGATCGGCCATATCGGGTCCTCGGATGCGGATGCTACGATGATTTAGCGATGAACGTCGCCGTGACCTCCGACGCCTCGAAGATCGTTCAACGCGTCCGGGAGGACGGCCGCACCAACCTCATCATGGTGCTCGGAACAGGTTGTTGCGACTCGACCGCGCCGTTCCTCTACGACAACTACCTACCCGAGCCCGACGCGCGTCCGGTCGGCGAGATCGACGGCGTTCCGATCGTCGCCCCCGCCTGGCTCGCCAACCTGTACCCCGGCGAGGAAGGGCTCATCGTCGACGTCGATCCGAACGTGGTGAACGACTCGTTCTCGCTCGAGAGCGAATACGACTGCCGCTTCACGCTGCGTCTGCCGGAGCGCCCCGAGCGGCGTTAGCCGAGCGCTTCGAGCACGGCGAGGGGCTCGCCGGCGATGCACGAGAAGATAGGGGTGTCCCGCAAGGTGAACTCCGACGAGCGCGTCTCGCGCAGCGCCATCACTAGGTCGAGGAAGTCCTCCGGAGAGTCTGTTTCGAACGCGACCACGAACTCCTGATCGTCCAGGCCGAAAGAGTACGTCGTGTTCAACTTCACCGTCGGGTAGCGGTGCCCGATCTCGATGTGCGCATCCATCATCTTCTGCCGCTCATCGAACGGAAGCAGGTACCACGCGCGCGTCTTCACGAACGGATAGATGAACAGATACTTGGCACGGCCCGGCTTCACCTTGAGCTTCTCGCGGGTGGATGGGTCGAGCCGGTCCTCGTACTGCGAGCGCTTCGTCATCGCAAGGAACGAGTGCGACGCGTGGAGCCAGCGTCCGAGCCCGGTAGAGCGGATCGCGGTCTCCAGGTCGCGGATCTCCTCGAGCGTCTTAGCGGCCGACCAGATAAGCATGTCGGCATCGCCGCGCATCCCGACCGTCGAGTACGTGCGGAGCATCGGGAACCGTTCGCGCCACTCGTCGAGCAGCCCGGCCAACTCCTTGCGCGCGGCGGCGCGCTCCTCGTCGGGCAAGCCCAGCCACGCGGGGTCGGCCTTGTAGAAGGCGTACTTCACCATCTGGCGGGGATGCGGTTTCTGGGTCTCGCTCACGCCGTCAATGGTACCGGAGCGCCTCGGGGCGCCCGTCCGGGCGGCGCGTCGACCAAATCGTCGGCCCGGCGACTCAAAACCAGGAGGATCAGGAGCACGCCGTATCGGAGCCAGACGGTCACCTCGGTCACGTTCAACCGGAATGCCGGATCGCCGGACGCGAACTGCACGGCGGTGAAGTAGGCGCTGATCGAGATCCACACCGCCGCGTCGGCAACGACGAATGCGACGTACGACCATAGGGGGAGCCTGAGCAACACGAAGAACGGCAGCAGCCAGAGCGCGTACTGGGGGGAGAACACTTTCGCGGTGAGCAGGAACACGACAAGGATCCCGAAGCCGAGCGCGAACGGCCGGGGGCGCTCACGCAAGGACTCGAGGACGATGAGCACACCCGCGCCGATCAGGAAGAGCACCCCGGACGCCACGTTCGCGAAGGTCGGATACCAGGTCGCGAGCCCCGCGTAGTCGGGATGGATGTGACGGAAGACCATGAACCAGGCCGTCTCGAAGTTCGGCGCCCGGCTGCTCTGGAAGTCCCACGGGTACTTCCATCCTTCGAAGTTCGCGATGAGCAGGGGGACGTTCAACGCTGCCACGCCGAGCACGAACAAGGCGGCCATCCGCCAGGGCGGCTTCTCGCGGCGTCGCCACGCCGCGAGCGCGAGCGCCGGCAGGAGGAACGCGGGATAGAGCTTCGTCGCTGCGCCGAGGCCGAGCGACAACCCTGCCCAACCGTCGGCTCCTCTCCAGAACGCATAGAGGCCGACGGTCGCGAATCCGACGGCCAGCAGATCCCAGTTGTGGAACGCGTACAGGATCAGCGGAGGGCCGAGCGCGTACAGCAGCACGCGTCTCGGGTCGCGCGCCATCGAAGTCAACGCCCACGCGGCGGCGATGCCCATGAGCGCGAGCCCGACCGTGTTCGCGTTGAAGAACGAGTCCAGCGTGGTCGTCGTCTTGGCCACGACGCCGAAGTAGAGGCCGGTTCCGGCGGGATACTCCACGTCTTGGTGTGCGGCGCGGGTCTCGGTGGTCGAGTCGAGGTAGGGGAATCGTCCCTCGGCGAGCCCGCGCGCGCCGTACAGCGGGACGATGTCCGAGTAGCAGAGGCGACGGTACTGCTTCCCGTCGTTCCAGTCCCCGGAGATGCACGGGGCCTTCAGTGCGTAACCGGCCGCCAATCCGACGACGGCGGAACCGAGAAGGAAAAGGGTGATCCTGCGGCGGCGGTCCGCCGCCCAGCTCACCCCCCGCCTCCCGACGGTGCCGCCGACGGCGACGACGTCGGCGACGGACTCGGGGGTCCGGGAGTTTTGGTCTCCTTGGGCTTCGGGGTTTCGGTCTGAACCGGCGGCAGGGTCGCCACAGGTGTCGGCGTCTTCGTGCTGCTCGGCGACGGAGAAGGCGTCGGCGACTCATTGAGGATCTCGCCCTCGAAGGTCGGCTTTCCGAAGCCTTCGACGGGCATGGTCTCCATAACGGGCTCCATGAACTCCCGCCAGATCTGGGCCGGGAACGATCCCCCCGTGACCGCGATGCCGCGCACGTTCTGCATCTTACGTTTGCCGTCCGGAAATCCCATCCATACCGTCGTCGCGATCTGACGGGTGAATCCGGCGAACCACGCGTCGACGTGATCCTCGGTCGTCCCCGTCTTGCCGCCGACCGGCCGCGATCCAAGGTCGGCTCGACCACCGGTACCGCTCTCGACGACCTGGACCAAAGCGTGGGCGACGGTGTCGGCTACCTTCGGCTCGACGACCTGCGCCGGCTTGATATCGGTCTCGAAGATCGTCCTCTTGTCGGCATCCTGGATGGAACGGATCAGATGGGGCTGCGCATGCTTGCCGCTGTTCGCAAACGAGGCGTACGCGCCGGCCATCTCCAAAGGCGACACGTCTGACGTCCCAAGCGTCAGCGAGGGAACCGCCTGCAACTTCGACGTGATCCCTAATCGCGCGGCCATATCGGCCGCTGACTTTGGGCCGACCTTGAGGATGAGTTGTGCGTAGACGGTGTTCACGCTGAATTCCGTGGCCGTGATCAGATCGATCTGTCCGTAGTTCTTGTTGTCGTAGTTCGCGACCTCCCACGGTTCGAAGCCCGTCTCGAGCTTGATCTTCGCCGGAGCTTTGAACGTGGACTTCACGGAGTACTCGGCGTCCACCGCGGTCGCGAGCACGAACGGTTTGAACGCGCTACCCGCCTGCCTTCGACCTTGGCTGGCGAGGTTGAACTGGTTCTCCTCGAACGTGCGCCCGCCGACCATCGCGACGACCTCACCGGTCGCGGTATCGACGGCGACGAGCGCCGCCTGAGGGTCGTCCTTCCGGTCGAGGACCGACGCGACGGCTTTCTCCGCGAGGTACTGGTGATCGATGTCCATCGTCGTCCGCACGGTCAAACCCCCGCGGTACACCGTGCCGGCCCCGTATTGTCCGACCAAGATCCGACGCACGTCCTCGACGAAGTGCGCACCGACCGCGGGCACCGTGGTGGTGACGCGGTCGCGAACCTTGACCGGTTTCGCCGCCGCGGCCGTCGCGTCGGCGGCGCTGATGAAGCGCAGGCTCGCCATCGCGTCCAAGACGAGATCTCGCCGCTGCTTCGCGGTCTCCGGCTTGCGGACGGGGTCGTAGGTCTCGGGTGCCTTGATGATCGCCGCGAGCAACGCCGACTCGTGCAGCTCCAGCTTCGAAGCTCGCTTCCGGAAATAGGTCTGAGCGGCGGCCTCCACCCCGTACGCGCCGCGGCCCAAATAGATCGTGTTGAGGTAGTCCTCGAGGATCTCGTCCTTCGACTGTTGGCGTTCTATCTTCATCGACACGATCGCTTCCTTCACCTTGCGCCACATGGTGCGCTCGCTGCCGACGTAGGCGTTCTTCACGAACTGCTGTGTGATCGTGCTTCCCCCCTGCTGGACGCCGCCTCCGATGAGGTTCGCGAACGCAGCACGGGCGATCGACGGGATCGATACGCCGCCGTGTTGATAGAAATCGCGGTCTTCGGCGGCGATCACCGCCCGACGCAGATGCTCCGGCATGTCCTTGAACGGGATGTCGACGCGATCGGCTTCGGCGTGGAGACGCGCGATCAACTTGTTGTCTCGATCGAGCACGATCGTCGATCGGGCAGTAGAGATGTCGGTCGGAACGGGGACGTCGACGAGGGCATAGGCCATGCCGAAGAGCAGCATGCCGAAGAGGAGCCCACCCGGGACTGCCACGATGACGTACCGCTTGAGGCGCTGATGCCAGCGGCGGGCGGCCGGCGTTCTGCCTTGCAGCCAGTCGCGGAAACGCCGGACGCGCGAGGCGGGTGGCTTGCCTCGCGGGGTGGGCGGTCGTTTCGACGTCGATCGGGGCATCGCAGGATTACTTTCTACCCAGAGTGAGCGTGGCGTACGCTCCGGAGCCGAACCCCAGCCCTCACAGGAAGCCTCGTCCGGACGCCACGATGTAGACCCGGATCGCGATCCCGATCGACGCGGCCATCAGAACCGTAGCCGCGATCGACCACTCGCGCTCGGCGATCGGGAGCGGCAGGCGAGCCGGAAGAAGCGCGAACCTTCGAGGGGGCGTCCGGGGCGAGCCGGCCGGTGGGCCGCCCGATCCCGCGCGGCCCGGCCCCACGAGGAAGGCGAGCACCGCGACGGCCACCATCACGATCGCCAGATCCTCGGCGACCCCGGGTTCGGCGCCGACGCGAAGGAGACGCCCCACGCCGAGCGCGTCGGAGACCGGGAACGCGAGCCCATGCACGGCTCGAACCGGCAGCGCCGCCAGTGCCGTCGCGGCGGCGACCGACAACCAACCCCAGAGCGCCGCCGCAGGTCGATCACCGCGTGCGCGCGTATGGAGACCTCGGCCGGGGATGCCGGCCGACACGGCGGCGGCCAGGACCAGCGTCGCCGCCAGTGCCGGCAGCGCGAACGCGAGGAACGCCGGGCGCACCACGGCTGCCTCGAACGTCGCCGCCACCACCAACACCGCACCGGGGAGCATCGCGCCGGCGGGAAGGACGCCGACCGTCGGACGGATCGACTCACGCGCGGCTCTTCCGGCGAACCAGGCCGGTACCGAGGCGAAGGCCGCCGCGATGCAAAGGATCGCACCCCAAAGCGCCACCGGCCCCCCCAAGGAGATCCCGAGCACCGCGAGCGACACGCCCACCGTCGCCGCCGGACCGAGATCTGGGTTGCGGAGCGCTCGTACGGAGAAGAGCGATGCTGTAGCGGCCGCGGCCGCCGCGGCAGCGTAGGCCACGCCGCGCCCGGCCGCGACGGCGGCGGGGACGAGAAGCAGACCTTGTGCGCGTATCGGCCCCAGCCAGATCGCCGCGATCACCGGGTCCGCACGCGATGCGTCGCCGGCTCCCCACCACAGCGGAACGAGGCCGAGGCGAAGCGCGACCGCTCCGAGGAGCAGCGCGCCGGCGGTGATCGACAGATCCGGAGGAAGCTTCGTCCCCGAGGACACGGCCGTGCCGATCGCGAGAAGCGCCGCGACATCGGAGAGCGCCAGAGCCGCGATCGCGCGGCGGTGCGCGAGCCCAAGCGTCTCCCGACGCGACGAGACGACCGCCGCGCACGCGAACGCGAGCGTGCTCACCGGCAGCGTGACGGCGAGGAGGTGAACCTCGCGCACGAGGAGCGGCGCGACGCCGGCCGCGGCGGCTGCGAATAGGACGGCTTCCGTCGGTGCCGGCCGGCGTCGGCCGCCGGCGCGCGCGATGCCGGCAACGATGGAAGCGACCGCTCCCAGGGAGAGCAACGCCGTCCAAGCGTCGGACGCGAATCCGCGCCACGCGACGGCCTCTGAGGCGGCCGAGCGCACCAACGCGGTCGCCGCACCTCCCAGGATCGCCGCGCTGCACACCGCGACGAGTGCGCGCCGTTGGGTGGGAACTTCGGCGAATGCGATCGCCGCGACCGCCCCAACGAGCGGGGCCAGCAGCAAGACAAGAAGTGGAACGCTCACGGCGCGCCACCGACGAGGACGAGCCCAAGGCCGACGGCGGCGAGGGAGGCCGGAAGGGCCGGTAGATAGGCGATGTCGGGCAGCCTGACGCGCCGCGCGTACCACGCGGCGGCCGCCAGCGGGATCATTCCGCCGACCCACCATGCGGCTTCGGGACCGTCGACGATCTGGGGTCCGAGGAACAAAGTGACGACGAGCGCCGCTTCCGCGAGGACGCCGATGGCGTCGAGCATCCTCACGGGAGACGGCGCCTCCACGCGACCGGGAGCAGCCCCGGCGGTCTCGGCGCCGAGCTCCACCCACGTGATAAGCGCGAGGATCGCCGCCCCGAGCGCGAGCCACGAACCTGCGACCGTGATCACCGGGCCGTATGCGAGCGCCGATCCCGCGACCGCGTTCGCCCCACGCAGTCCGTCGAGCTCGGGCGAGCCGGCACGCGCGACCGCCGCCGCGGCCGTGAGCGTCCACACCGGCGCGAGCCACACACGCCCGCGGAGACCCCGCAGCGCATCCGCAGCCAGTATGGGACCCGCGTCGACGAGCGCCGCGAGCGAGGCGGTCCGGATCGAGAACGCGAGAAGAAGCGCGAGAACGACGCTGCCCTCGAACCGGCCGGAGAGCAGCAGCGCCGCCCCGACGGCGGCGGCGACACCCGTGGCGAAGGCGACCCGCGAGCGAACGCTCACGCGCGCAAGTCTAAGAGCAAGGAGGAGGCTGCGAAGGGATGCCTACCCGGCGCGACGGCCGGTGACGAAGCTGCGAACCAGGTGGTTCCAGGAGCAATCGATGCAAACCTCGACGACGTAGCAGACGAACTCGTTCACCTGACCGCGTAGCTCCCGGAGCTCGGCGGCTCGGCGGGGCCACCCGTTGTGGCGCTTCAGATCCTTGCCGTAGGTGTACAGGACGAGACGGAGTCCCGTGTTCCCGCACACCGGGCACTGCTCGGTGGTTTGCTCGCCGATGTGGCGCGCGGCGCGGATGAGCTCTGGGTGTGCGTCGCACACGTCGATCCGCGACACCATGCCCGTACGAAGCTGGCGAAGCGTCGCACGCTTCGCCATCCGGTAGTCGATCGTCGCCATGGAGATGCGGCATTGTACTTCGCGGCCCCGACGGTCTGGAAGGGTTCGTTCCCGGAACTTCAGGGTTGGGCCGGGGGGCCCCCGCCGGGTTCTCTTTCGAGAAGTTCGAGCGCATCCAGGGCCGGGCCCGCCTAGCTTGACACCCCCCTGGGGCCCCGGCACAATATCGGAGCGATATATCGGACCGATATATCGGGCCGCTACATAGAGTGGCCACGGGCCGACAGGTTCGACCGGTCCGTCCGATACCCGATCAGGAGCGCGAAACGATGCTGGAACTCGGACTGCTGGGTCTCCTCAAGGGGAAGCCCATGCATGGGTACGAGCTGAAGCAGCGTCTCGCGGAGCAGCTTGGGCCGTTCGGACGCTTTTCCTACGGCTCCCTCTACCCGACGCTGAAACGCCTCGCGAAAGAGGGCGCCGTCGAGACCGAACTGCCCAAGGGCGAGACGTCGCGACGCAAGAACGTCTATCGGATCACGCCGGCCGGGGAGAGCCTCTTCGAGACGTTGCTCGAGGAGTCCGGCCCTTCGGTGACCGAGGAACGCAACGCGTTCATGCTCCGGCTCGCCTTCTTCCGCTACATGAAGCCCGAGGCCCGCACGCGGCTGATGGAAAGCAGGCGCGGGTACCTGCAAGGGAGGCTCCAGAAGATGGCGGCCTCGCTCAAGAACGTGAAAGAGAAGATGGATGGGTACACGGTCGAGGTCATGCGCTACGGCGTCACCGAGGCCGAGCACGACATCCGTTGGCTCGATGACATGCTCGAGGCCGAGCGGCGAAATGGGAACGGGAACGGGACCAACGCCGCCGCGCCGACGCCTGAGGGCGCTCGATAGGGGGAGCCGCTAATGAGGAATGGAACGAAGAGGGTGCGCGTCGCGATCGCTGGGGTGGGCAATTGCGCGTCCGCACTCATCCAGGGCGTTCACTACTACGCGGACGCCGACCCCGAGGATGACGTCCCCGGTCTGATGCATGTCGACCTGGCGGGGTATCACGTCGGTGCCATCGACTTCTCGGTCGCCTTCGACGTCGACGCGAAGAAGGTCGGGCGCGACCTCTCTGAGGCGATCGCAGCCCAACCGAACAACACGATCAAGTTTGCCGACGTTCCGCCTCTCGGTGTCGAGGTTCTTCGAGGCCCGACCCTCGACGGCCTCGGCCACTACTACCGCGAGATGGTCGAAGAGTCCCCGACGACGCCCGTCGACGTGGCGCAGGCGCTGCGCGACTCGAACACCGATGTGCTGGTTTCGTACCTGCCCGTCGGGAGCGAGGCCGCGACCCGCTTCTACGCGGAGGCCGCCCTGCAAGCCGGCGTCGGCTTCGTCAACTGCATCCCGGTGTTCATCGCCTCCAAGCCGGAGTGGGCAGACCGGTTCCGCGCCGCCGGGCTTCCGATCGTCGGCGACGACATCAAGAGTCAGGTCGGCTCGACGATCATCCACCGCTCGCTCGCGAAGCTGTTCGAAGACCGCGGCGTGCACCTCGACCACACGTACCAGCTCAACTTCGGCGGGAACATGGACTTCATGAACATGCTCGAGCGTGAGCGCTTGCAGTCGAAGAAGATCTCGAAGACGCAGTCGGTCACGTCGAACATGCGCCGCACGCTCAGCAAAGATGACATCCACATCGGCCCGTCCGATCACGTCCCCTGGCTGCAGGACCGCAAGTGGGCGCACATCCGGCTCGAGGGCCGCGAATTCGGCAACGTCCCGCTCGTAGTTGATCTCAAGCTCGAGGTCTGGGACTCGCCGAACTCGGCGGGTATCGTGATCGACGCCGTGCGGTGCGCCAAGGTGGCGCTCGACCGCGGCATCGGCGGGCCGCTCATCGGACCCTCCGCCTACTTCATGAAGTCGCCTCCGGTCCAGTACCCGGACGACGTCGCACAGCAGATGGTCGAGGCCTACATCAAGCCTGCGCAGACGCCCATCCACAGCTCGAACGGGAACGGGTCGAACGGGAACGGGTCGATGCCGCACGTCACCGCGGCGGCGCGGCTCGCCGACCGCTCCTAACAAGCGACGGCAACGTTGATCGGGCCGGCGGAAGCCGGCCGGACGACCCGGCAGCGCGTCCGCGAGGTCTTTTCCTCCTCCGGGTTCCGCCGTCTCGTCCTCACGCGGGTCACCTCACAGATCGGCGACGGGCTCTTCCAGCTTGCGGCGGCAGATCTCCTGCTGTTCGACGATCCCGGTCGTAACCCGGCGCTCAAGCTCACCGCCCTCGTCGCCATCACGCTCATCCCTTTCAGCGCCGTGGTTCCGTTCGTCGGCGTGTTCATCGACCGATGGGACCGCCGCAAGATCCTCGCCCACACCCCGTTCTTCCGAGCGGGCTTGGCCGCATTGTTGCCGCTGACGATCTTCGGAAACGACGAGTCGCCGGTCTTCTTCCTGATCACGCTGGTGGTGCTCTCGGTGAACCGGCTCTTCCTCGCGACGATGTCCGCGGTGCTTCCTTCGCTCGTTCCCGAACGCGATCTGCTGGTCGCCAACTCGGTCGCAGCGACCGGAGGAAGCCTCGCTACGGTGACCGGACTCGGTTTGGGGGCCGCGACCGCGGCGGCGTTCGGGGGGGCGCGCGCCGCACTCGTCGCCGCCGTCGCTTTCGCGGCCGCCGGGGTGCTCGCGCGAAGACTGCCGATCCAAAAGCACGTGCCGCACGACCACGGGACGCTCGTGCAGGAGGTGCGCGCCATCCTCTCCGAGATGGTCGAGGGCCTCCGGCGCGTCCGCGACAGCCGACGTGTCCCATTCGCCCTGAGCGCCGTCGGGTTGGGGCAGCTGTTCGTCGGTGCCACCACGGGAGCGACGACGGTCGTGTTCCTCTCGCGCCTCGGCCTCGGCGTCGAATCGGTTGCCACGTTGCTCGGCGCCGTCGGGATCGGCCTCGGGATCGGGGTGGTGGTCGTTCCCTTGATCGCGCGGCGGGTACGCGAGGAGTTCATCGTGCCGATCGCCTTCGCGATCGGATCGGTCGGGGTGCTGGTGTCGGCGACATCGCTCACGCGGGGACGCATGATCGCCGCGGCGACGATCGTCGGCCTGTCGTACGCGTTCGCGAAGATCCCGGTCGACACCATCGTCCAGGAGGAGATGCCCGACGAGTTCCGGGGGCGCGCGTTCGCCGTCTACGACCTGTTGTTCAACGTGGCTCGGGTGGCCGGAACCGGCGCCGCGGCCCTCGCGATCGAAGCCGGAGCGCGACTCGACGCGATCCTTGTCGCGGTGGGGCTCGGCTATCTCTTCACCTCCGCGGGACTGCTCGCGTGGGCGCGTAGGATCGTGGACGTGCGCAGACGCAAGCGTTCGAACGCACCGGGCCGGGGGTCCGGCCTCTCTCTGCTCGCCGGCGAGATGGTGACCGTGCGCGCGTACGAGGGATCCCGCGCCGACGAGGAGCCGCGCGCGGTCGTGATCGGTGGCCGCGAGGTCCCCGTGGACGAGGTGGAATGGCGGGCCGTCGTCGAGCGGGGCGGCGAGCGCCGGCGCGTGTTCGTCGTCCGGATCGGCGGCGCTCGGGTCCGGCTGGCACATGTGGAACCTTCTTCGCTCTGGGAAGTCGAACGAGTGATGTCCGAAACGCCTATCCGGGACGAGCGTCCCACCTGACCGGATCCCGGCAGGAGGACCCGACTCACCCGTCGAAAGGCTTCCTCGAACGGGCACTGGGGAAGGCCTGGACGGGCCACCTCCAGATGGCCCGTTCGGGGTCTCCAGCGCATCTCCACCGTACCGAGGTCGTTGGAGAGGGCAGGAGTAGCGGGATGCGGCTCACCGATTACGTCCGCACGGTCCGTGTTCGAGGGAGGGCATCGGATCGGGCGAGAGCACGCCGCAAGCCGACCGTCGCGTTCGTTCTGTCCGGCGGCGGTGTCCTCGGAGCCGCCCAAGTCGGACAGATGCAAGCGCTCATCGACGCCGGCATCCGTCCCGACGTACTCGTCTCAACCTCGGTCGGCGCACTCAACGCCGCCGCCGTCGCGGCAGATCCGACCCCCGAAGGCGCCGCCCGCCTCGCAGAGGTGTGGCGCGCGCTGAAGACCGAAGACATCTTCCCGGGAAGCCGCGTGGCGCGAGCATGGAACATCGTCTCCCGCGGCGACCACATCCATCCGAACACCGGGATCCGGCGCTTGGTGGAGAACCTCCACGCCGCGACGTTCGAGGAGACCGAGATCCCGGTGTGGATCTCCGCGACGAACCTCCGCACCGGCGAGGAGCACTGGTTCTCCAGCGGATCGCTCATGCGCGCGATCCTCGCGTCGACCGCGCTGCCCGGGATCTTCCCGCCGGTGGCGATCGACGGCGAGCTCTACATCGACGGCGGCGTCGTGAACAACGTTCCGATCTCGCAAGCCATATCGCTCGGAGCGAAACGCATATACGTCCTCACGTGCGGCACCGCAACCGGCGGCCAGCGTCCGATCCGGCGACCGCTCGACGTTCTCGTGCAAGCCTTCGCGCATTCCCGTCGCGCGCGTGTTCCTCAGGATCTCATCCAGTACGCCGACCGAGCCGAGATCGTGATGATGCCGACGTTCGATCCGGGCTACATCGGCTACAACGATCCGTCGCAGAGCGCCCGCTTGATCGAACGTGCGCGGTCGATGTCGGCGGAGTTCCTCGCCGCGCCGCGCGGCGTCGAGGCCGCCGGCGCGAACGCCTGATTCATCGGTATAACAACCGCCAGGACCGCGGCGGCCAGTAGCACGCCCGCGCCACGGCCACGACCTCCCCGCGAGTCACCGGCCCGTAGTGGCGGCTGTCCGTCGAGCGCGACCGGTTGTCACCCGCGATCGCGAACCGGCCGGGGCCCAGCGTGGTCTCGCCCGTCTCGAGACGAACCCGGTCGCCCGGCGTCCCGACGATGCGCTTGAGATGCTCGGAGCCGTCGGGCCGCCGCACCACGACGACGGCCCCATACGATGGTTCGCCTCGCACCGGCGACACAGCGACGAGCGAGCCGGCGGGCAAGGTCGGCTCCATCGAATCACCTTCGACAAGAACCGGCGCCCAGCGCGCCCGCCGCAGCGCGAGCGCACACGCGATGACGCCGGCGAGGAGCGCACCTCCCCGATATCGACCTCGCCTGCGTGGTTGCGTCATGGCCGGTGGGGGATGGTATACCTGCCGCGTCAGCGGTAACGACCAGCGAAGGAGGACGGCGATGGTCATGCGATGGATCAGCCCGACGCGCGTCGTACGCGCCCACTGCGATCTCCCGTGCGGCGTCTACGACCCCGCGCAAGCCCGCATCGAAGCCGAATCGGTAAAGGCCTGCCAGGAGAAATACCAGGGTAACGAAGACCCGGTCTTCCGCGAGCGCGCAGTCACCATCAAGGAAGCACGCGCCGACATGGTCAAAGAACACCTCTGGATCCTCTGGACGGACTACTTCAAGCCCGAGCACCTCCAGAAGCACCCACAGCTCCACGACCTCTTCTGGAACGCTACCAAAGAAGCCGGAGCCGCCAAGAAGTCCGTGGACCCCGCCCAAGGCCAGAAACTCCTGGACCTGATCGCCGAGATCGACAAGGTCTTCAAAGAAACCAAGAAGGGTTAGCTGACGTACGAGCGGGGCCCGGCACGCACCTTCCCTCATCCGCAAGCGCTCTAGGATTCGGGAAGGCGGATGCCGGGCCCCGCTCTAACCGTCAGAACAACCCCAGGTTCCTTCTTACATTCCCTTGGAGAGGCCGATCACGTGGCCTTCGGGGTCGGCGAAGTGCGCGAGGGAGATGCCGGCGCCGGGAACTTCCATCGGCGGGTTGACGGTCTTGCCGCCGAGTTTTTCGATCTTGTCCAGGGCGGCTTGGAGGTCGTCCACCTCGATGTAGACGGTGACCCCGCTGCTCCCGTCCGGGGGCTGACCGATCCCGCCGTTGATGCCCTTGCCGGCGTGGGTGTCGACCATGCCGTAGTTCATCGGGTTGTTGTCGTCGACGTGCCAGTCGAACGCCTTGGCGTAGAACTCGCCGAGTGCCTTCCCGTTGGCGCCGTTGATCTCGAAGTGCGTGACTGCGTTGCCCATCATCTTCCTCCTTCTTCGGATGCGAGCATCCAGGGGTCCACTCCGGGATCTCCGCCGGCGGCGACGATCGAGAGCCGCTCGAGGAAGTGATCCCAGCCATCGACGTGCGCGGTGGCTGCTTCGACGGACGGGAAATCACGGTGCTCGAGCCGGACGACCGTCTTCGATCCCTCGGGGCGCAGCGTGATCTCCACCGTGCTGGTGCCGGGTTGTACCGGACTCTCGGGGCTCTCCCAGCCCCACGTGAACACGACCCGGGTGTTGGGCTCGACGGCGACGTATTCGCCACGCGCGACGTCCCGGCCGGTCACATCGACGCGATAGATCCCGCCGGGTCGCGGGTCGAGTTTCGCGTCGATGCCTTTCCACCGAATCATCTTCTCGGGATCGGTGAAGAACGGGAAGATGGTTTCCGGGCTGGCGTCGATCGTCACCTCACGGACGACGACGTCGACGAGTTGCTCTGCTTCGGGCACGCTTCCTCCTCTCCTCGCGTTCGGCCGCAACCTTCAAGCGCTGCAGTCCCTCGTCCCAATAGGACTCCAGGAACGCTCGAAGCTCGCCCAAGCCTTCCGGACTGGCCCGGTACAAGCGACGGGTCCCCTCCCTCCGTTCCGTGACGAGCGCCGCCTCTCGCAGAACGCGCAGGTGCTGCGAGACGGCCGCGTGCGACACGTCGAAGTGTGAAGCGATCTGTCCGGCCGGAAGCTCCCGATCCCAGACCAGCCGCAGGATCTCGCGGCGGCGTGGCTCGGCGATGGCTCTCAGCGCGGACTCCATACGGCCTTATTTAAGTCAAACCTTAAATACGGTGTCAAGCCCCCGGGAGAGGGATCATGCGAGACCCTCAGGAACCCTTGGCCGGGTTCTGCTCTACCACCCAGGTGTCGAGCAACTGCTCCGCTTCCTCCTTGGGGATCTCGCCGCGATCCAAGCGGACCTCCATCAGGTAGCGGAGCGCCGCACCGACGACCGGGCCAGGCGGGAGCCCAAGGTGCGTCATCACTTCGTCCCCGTTGAGCGCGGGACGCATCTGCTTGATGTTCTCTTCCTCTGCCAGCCGGCGGATCCGCGCTTCGAACAACGCCATGGCGAGCCGGAGCCGTTTGGCCTTGTTCTCGTTGCGAGTGGTGCAGTCGGCAAGCACCAGGGCGTTCAGCCGCGGCAGCAGCGGGCCCGCGTCGCGCACGTAGCGTCGCACGGCCGAGTCTTTCCATCCCGGCTTCGCGCCGAACAACTTCTGACGAAGCGCCATGGCGTCGCGCACGGTCGCCGCGGTCGCGTCGTCGTAGCCGGCCTTCGCCAACCGCGACGCGACGTCTTCGACGAGCGCGGGAGCGTTGCGATACTCGAGCTCGGCGCGAGCGACGATGCGGCCGATCTCCCGCGCAGCGTCCTCGGGAAAGCCGTGCTCGGAGACCACGCGCATCACCATGTCGCGCCAGTCCGGGCGGTAGGAATGGAAGCGGAGGTGGAGTTCGATCAGCGAACCGACGTCGCGGATCTTCTCGGAAGGGAAGTGGAGCTCGCGCATGCGCTGCTCGGCCATACGCGCACCGACCACCTCGTGATGGTGGAACGAGACGCCGTCCGGTCCGAACCGTCGCGTCGCCGGCTTGCCGATGTCGTGCAGCAGTCCGGCGAGCCGCAGATCGATGTCGGGTTCGCCGTCGATGACGGCAGCCATCAGGTTCTCCATCACGGCGAGCGAATGGCGGTAGACGTCCTTGTGCCGATGGATCGGGTCCTGCTCGAGCCGCAGCGCGGGGAGCTCTGGGAGGAACTCCTCGGCGAGCTCGGTCTCGACGGCGAGGTCGAGACCCTCCGACGGATGCGGCGCCGCGATGATCTTGATGAGTTCGTCGCGGACCCGCTCGCCCGACACGATCTTCAAGCGCTCGTGCTGCGCGCGCATCGCATCCACCAGCTCGGGCGCCGGCGTCACACCGAGCTGCGCGACGAACCGTGCTGCCCGGAGCATCCGGAGCGGGTCGTCGGCCAAGGACTCCTCGGGCGACAGCGGGGTACGCAGCCGGCCGCCATCCAAGTCACCGCGGCCGTCGAATGGATCGATGAAAGAACCTTCCGGGAGCTTCACGGCCATCGCATTGATCGTGAAGTCGCGGCGCGCGAGATCGTCCTCGATGGTGGAGACCCGCGACACTTTCGGGTGCCGCGACGCGGGGTCGTACCGGTCGCCGCGGAAGGTCGTGATCTCGAGCCGGTGCCCATCCTTCATAAGCCCGACCGTGCCGAACTCGATCCCCACGGTCCAGGTGCCTTCCGCCCAGCCGCTCACCGTTTCCAGGACCTCCTCGGGTGAAGCATCGGTGGCGAAGTCGAGGTCGCCGGACAGCGCGTCCTTGACGAGCCCGCGAACCGACCCTCCGACGAGGAACAGCGAACGGCCGGTCCGGCCGAGCTTGTCCGCGAGATCGAGGGCGACGCGCGGTACGGCCGACACGTCGATGGTGGTCACACCTCCAGCATAGCTGGGGGCGTCGTCCCGTCCGGAGGAGTTAGGCGATGCCGCGTTGCTGGAGCGCGAGCGCGAAGTCGTGCGGCGACGTGGCGGCCGCGGAGGCCTCGTCGAGCAGAACCCGTCCGTCTGCGACGAGCGCGATGAGATGCTGGTCGAACGTCTGCATGCCGTAGAAGTCGCCCTCACGGATGATGTCTTCGAGCATGTGCGTCTGGTCGGGGTTGACGATCATGTCGAACACGCGGCCGTTGGCCACCAGCACCTCGACGGCGGGGATCCGGCCGACACCGTCCGAGCGGACGAGCAGGCGCTGGGAGATGATCCCCTTGAGGGTACCCGCGAGCGTGAGTCGCGCCTGCATCTGTTGGTGCGGCGGGAAGAAGTCGATAACGCGGTTCACCGTCTCGGTCGCGTCAAGCGTGTGAAGCGTCGAGATGACCAGATGGCCGGTCTCTGCCGCCGACAGCGCAGCCTTCACCGTCTCGGGGTCGCGCATCTCGCCGATGAAGATCACATCCGGATCCTGGCGCGCAACGTGCTTCAAAGCCGTCGCGAAATCCGTGGTGTCGATCAACACCTCGCGCTGATCTATGATCGCGAGCTTGTCGACGTGAAGCACCTCGATCGGATCCTCGACCGTGACGATGTGACAGCGGCGGTTGGCGTTGATGTGGTTGATCATCGCGGCGGTCGTGGTGGTCTTCCCCGAGCCCGTCATGCCCGTTACGAGGATGAGCCCTCGCCGTTCCTCGCAGAGCGACTCGACGACCGGCGGCAAGCCGAGAGCCTCGAAGCTCGTCGAGCCCGGCAGGACGCGGCGGATCGCGATGCCGACGGCTCCACGCTGCCGGAACGCGTTGATGCGGAACCGCGCGACGCCGGGAAGCGAGTACGCGAAATCGGCCTCGCTGCTTTGCTTGAAGTTCCGGACCTGCTCCTCGGTCATGAGATCGAAAGCCATGCGTTCGACTTCGGGCGCACCGAGCGCGGGCATCTCGAGCGGCTGAAGCTCGCCGTCGATCCGCAGATACGGCGGCCCGCCGGCCCGAACGTGAAGATCCGACGCCAAACGCTCGGCGGCGATCGTCAGCAGCTCGTCGATGTCCATTTTCGTCCCTCGTCGGCGGTGCAACGGGCCGCCGATCACAACCGGTGACCCCGTAGCTCCCGTATGGGATATCTCGACCATCAGCGCTTCGGGCTTTACGGCGTCCTGTTTGGCGGGGTCATCGCTCGGGTAGCAATGGCTTCGCCACCTCAGGGGAGAATCCCGATGCGCGGCTCCATCGAAGTTCATCGTTACCTTACCGAGCGACAGATCCCGCACGAGTTCTATCGCCTCAGACGACCCCTGCGGAACATCGACGAGGTCGCCGCTCTGCTCGACCTGCTCCCATCTCAGGTGGTTACGGCCGAGCTTTTCGAGGGCAAGACCGGGCCCGTGCTCGCCCTGGTTCCGGTGGGGGTCTGCCCATCGGTCGCCAACGTCGCCCGGACATCTCGGGAAACGCGCATCCGCCCGGCGACACCCTCGCGCGTGACCAAGCACACCGGCTTCTTGGCCGGATGGCTGCCGCCCGTCGGACATGAAAGCCCTTCACGCGCGATCGTCGACGCGGCCCTCGCCCAGGCCGGCGTCCTGTACGCAGCCGGAGGCGATCCCGGGGTGATGCTCGTTCTCCGTGCCGACGATCTCATCCGGGCGACGGCAGCGACGGTCGCTCCGCTGGCGGAGACGCTCGACGAGCCGGTCGAGGAGTCGCGTGCGAGTGCAACGAACCTGCTCGCGGGCTGAGCGCGGTCAGTGCGGCGCGCCCCGGCGGGGCGCCGCGATCCACGCCGCCATCACGATCAGGAACGCGCCGAAGATCTTCTGAAGCACGGCCTCGTCCTCGATCAACGCCACGGCGACCAAGCTGCCCAGGACGGCTCCCCCTACGCCGCCCATCGCGAGCAACCCTGCCCACCGGGGGAGGACCAGTCGGTTCCGATGGTGTGCCCGCGCGGCCACGAACGAGGTACCGACGATCGCGAGGAGCGACGTCCCCTCGGCGACGCGCTGAGGCTGATCGAGCAACAGCACCATCGCAGGAACCATGACGATGCCTCCGCCCACCCCGAGCAGTCCGGCATAGCCGCCCGCGACCACGCCGACGGCGACCGCGATCAGCGCTTCGGCCGGGCTCATCGCCGAGCGCTCACACGAGCAACCGGACGCCGGCCACCACGAGCACGACGGCGAACACCAGCATGAGTGGGCGTTCGGGGACCCGCGACATCGCGCGCGCGCCTGCCGGCGCCCCGATGAGCGCGCCGAGGACCATCAGCCCGGCGATCGCGTAGTTCACCTCACCGTGCAGGGCGAAGATGGCGAAGCCGACGATGCCGATCGGGACGATGGCAGCCAGCGACGTCGCGTGGGCCCGGTGCTGGGTAGCACCGAGGACGAGCACGAGGCCGGGGACCATGACGATCCCGCCGCCCACCCCGAGCAGCCCGGACGCAGCTCCTGCGGCGAACCCGATCGCGAGCGCCGCCTGCGTGTGCCGGGAGGCCATATGCCGCGGATGCTAGCATCGAGGTCGTGCTCCGCCCCCGGAACCTCTTCCTCGTCCTTCTCGCGACCGGGGCATCGGTTTTGCCGCCGGTCGCGCTGGCGCAACCCCTCGACGACGTAACGGTGCGCCTTGCATCGTTCGCCCCGTGGACTGCACCGGATCGCCCTCTCGTGGTCGTGCTCGAGGTCACCAATGGGGGGACGACGCCGTTGGAAGAGATCGCGATCCGCCTCACCATCCGCGATCGCGTCCGGAGTCGTTCGGCGCTGCGGGTCGCACTCGACCGGGAGCCGCAAGGCGAGATCCTCGCCCAGACGACAGAGGAGCTGATCGAACCCCTCGCTGCCGGCGGGACCACGACGATCACCATCCAGCGTGACCTCGGCTCGCTCGCGACCGCCTTCTTGCCCGGCCGCGGGGGAAGCGGTGTCTACCCGCTCGCGATCAAGGTGCAGTCGGGCGTGCAGACGCTCGCCGAACGCTCCGGCGCTTTCATTTTCCTTGCCCAGGCACCCGAGAGCCAACTGAACGTCGTCTGGGTGCTCCCCATCCACCGGGCCACCGCGATGGACGAGGGCGGCGCTTACGACAAGGCTCAGCTCGGTCGCGAGCTGCTCGAGGGCGGCGCGGTTCGCGGCACCATCGAGCTCCTCGAGCGGCATCCGAGCGCCGGTCTGACGCTCGCGCCGACGGGTTTGCTCGCGGACCAGCTGGCCGACGTCTCGAACGGGTTCGAGGCGCGACTGGAGAACGGGGAACGCGACCCGGTTCCGGAAACCGATCCGGTCGCGGTTGCGGCGGGAGAACTTCTCGCACGGCTGCGCGTCGCCGTCGCGAGTCCGGCCTTCGAGATCGCGACGGTGCCGTACGCGAGGGCGGACCTCGCCTCATTGGTCGCGGCCGACATGGCGCTCGACGCACGCCAGCAGGTCCTGGCGGGCCGGGAGAGCGTCGGCCGGCATCTGGTGCGGCAGCCGAGCCCGACGTTGTTCACCAACACCAACTACACGGCCGACTCGCGAAGCGCGCGAACCTTCTCGGCGCTCGGCGCCGAGGTCCTCGTCCTCGATCCAGAGGTCTTGCGCGAGATCCCGGAGGGCCGTTTCGGCCACCCGGATCGTCCGGAAGAGGTGCGCTCGTCCGGCCAATCCTTCGACTCGTTGCTCCTCGACGATCCAGTTCGCGACCGACTTCAAACCCAGACGGAGGATCCCGTGCTGACGGCGATGGGCGTGCTCGCCGAGACGGCCGTGTCCTACTTCGAGGTGCCCGGGCTCGCCCCTGCCCGCGCGCTCGTCGTCGCGACCGACACGATGCCATCGCCGGCCGTCAGCGGGCCATTGCTCGACGCCCTTGCTCAGGCCCCCTGGGCCCGGCTGCGCACGGCGACGAGCGTGATCACCGACCCCGCGCTTGCCCCGGCCGGCGAGCCGTTGCGGCTGGACACGATCAAGCCGACCATCCCGGCCCGCCTCGATGCGGCCAAGGGCGCGCGGCCCATGGTCGACATCCTCGAGAAGGTGGTCGAGGCGCCCGACCTCGTCGCAGACCTGAATCGAAGGATCCTGATCGCCGAATCGTCGGACTTCAGGCCCCGCGTCGCGACGGCTTTCGCCCGGGCCGTTCGCGCGACCGCAGAGGCGACCCTCAACGCGATCACGGTTCCTCCCCGGCGTGTGACGCTCACCTCGCGGGGAGGTCGCGTGCCGGTCACCGTCGTGAACGGCACGGGGTACACCATCCGGGTCCGCGTGCGGCTCGACTCCGCGAAGGTGGCCTTCCCCGGAGGCGACATCCGCGAGGTAACGGTCGAGGGGAACCCCGACCGGCAAACGCTGAGCACGGAGACGTTCGAGCTCGAGGCCCGGACCGCGGGCTCGTTCCCGATCGACGTCCGCATCGAGACGGCCGACGGTGAGAGTCAGATCGGCACCGGGCAGCTCCTCGTTCGCTCCACCGCGGTGAGCGCCGTCACGTTCGCCGCGACGGCCGGGGGTGCCCTCTTCCTGCTCGGTGCGTGGGCGCGCCGGGCCTTCATCCGCCGTCCGAAAGCCAAACCGCTCGGCTGATACCATCGGCCGCGATGGCCTTCCCGGGATCCGGGCCCCCCACCGACCCGGCCTCCGACCCCCTCACCGGCGAGATCGATCTGCGCGCGGATGCCGGAGAGGGGTCCGCGCGCGCCCTGACCCGCGCCACCGCCGTGATGAGCGTCGGAACGGCACTCTCGCGCCTGACCGGCTTCCTGCGCCTCGCCGTCATGGCGTGGGCCATCGGCGGTGCCGAGACCAAGCTGCCGGACACGTACAACCTCGCCAACACGATGCCGAACATCGTGTATCAGCTCATCCTCGGCGAGATACTCGCGACGCTCTTCGTCCCGATCTTCGTCCAGCATCTGACGACGCGGGCGAAGGACGAGGCGTGGCGACTCGCGTCTACCATCCTGAACATCGCCGTCGCGGTGGCGGCGGTCATCAGCGCGATCGCCGTCCTTCTCGCGCCATGGATCATCAAGATCTACACGTTCCGCGTGGCGGACACAGACCTGCGCATCCAGCAGGAGCAGGTCGGTGCGTTCCTGTTGCGGCTCCTGCTGCCGCAGATGATCTTCTACGCGGCCGGCGCCGTCCTCACCGGACTGTTGAACGCCCACCGCAAGTTCGCGGTGCCGATGTTCGCTCCCATCCTCAACAACGTGATCGTGATGGCCACGTTCATCGTGTTCCGCTGGAAGCACTCGAGCCAGCGGGTGGACCTGCTCGACCTCACGACCGGCGACAAGCTGCTGCTCGGGATCGGAACGACGCTCGGCGTGATGACGATGACGCTCGTCCTGTGGCCGTTCGTCTTACGCCTCAAGGATCGGGCGTACAGTCCGCGCGAGTTCGACTATCGCAACCCGGCGATCCGTCACGTCGGAAACCTGGCCAAGTACTCGCTCGCATACGTCGTGGTGAACCAGATCGGGTTGTGGGTCGTGTACGCGCTCGCGAACGGCGTGACCGGCGGCGTCACCGCCTTCCAGAGCTCGTTCATCCTGTACCAGCTTCCGTACGGGATCTTCGCCGTGAGCGTGTTCACCGCCCTCGTGCCGACCTTATCGGAGCATCACGTACGCGGAGACCTGGAGGCGTTCCGCCGCGACCTGTCGCTCGGGCTCCGCACGACGATGTTCGTCATCGCGCCGGCGGCCGCCGGCTTCATCGTCCTCTCGCATCCCATCGTCCGGCTGCTGCTCGAGCACGGCGTCTTCGGCGCGGGGTCGACGGAGCTATTCGCCGACACGTTCCTGCTGATGGCGGTGGGCCTCGTGGGCTACGCCGCCTTCCAGCAGCTGATGCGAGCCAGCTACGCACGGCAGGACACGCGTACCCCGTGGATCGTGAACAGCCTCGCGGTCGCGCTCAACATCGCCCTCGCGTTTCCGTTCTACGAGTGGCGCGGCGTGCCGGGCCTCGCGCTCGCACACGCGATCTCGTACATCTTCGCCGCGATCCTGGGAGGAGTCGTGCTTCGCCGGCAGCTCGGCGGGCTCGACGGCGCGAGGATCGGCGCCTCCACGATGAAGATCGTCTTCGCCTCCGCGGTTTCGGCTACGGCCGCATGGCTCGTCGCGAAGGGCGTGGCCGGGACGGCAGACACCGCAGCGCTCGGGGGACAGATCCTTCAGGTCGGAGGAGCCGTAACCGCGGCACTTATACTGTACGGAGCCTTGGCAGCACTCCTTCGCCTCGACGAGTTCCACCCCTTGCTGCGCATTGTCACCGGCCGTTTCTCGCGACGAGAGAGGATCGAGTGATGACCTCAGAACGCGGCGGGATCATCACTGGTTGGCTGCTGAAGCTCGTGATCTCACTTGCCATCTTCGGGCTGGTCGCCTTCGAGGCAGGAGCGATCGTCGTCGCCAAGGTGACGATCGAAGACATCGCCGGCGACGCGGTCGCCGCCGCGGCACACGAGTATTCGACCACGAAGAACCAGGATGGGGCCGAGAAGGCCGCGCGCGATGTCGCCGAGGCGAAGGGAGCGGTCCTCGAGGCGTTCAGCGTCGTCGAGAACGGCAAGGCCGTCGTGGTGACGTTGTCCAAACCCGCGAAGACGCTCTTCGTCCATCGCATCGGCGTCACCGAAGGCTGGGCGGTGGCCCGCTCGACCCGGCGGCGCGGCGTCGCCTGACGTCTGAGATGATCGTCGAGCCCGGCACGATGATCGGCGGCCGCTACCGCGTGCAGCGCCGAGCGTGGGATGGGGTCGCCGGGCCGGCGTGGCTCGCGCTCGACACCATCCTTGACCGGCCGGTCCTGATCCAGACCTTCCCGGAAGCCGCCCGCGAAGCCGTTACGCACGCGGTTGCCGCGGCTGCGACGGTATCCCACGCCGGTCTCGCGCAGATCTACGACGTGAGCGCCGATCCGCCGGGGATCGTCTTCGAACACGCACCCGGGGGACGGCTCGTCGATCGTAAGGACGGCGCCTTGCCGGTCACCGCCGCCGCAGCCGTCACATGTCAGCTCGCCGGCGCGCTCTCCGCGCTCCACGAGCACAACGTCCCACACGGCGCCGTCGGCCCCGAAACCATCATGTTCGACGAAGAGGGTCGCGCCAAGCTCACTGGGACGGCCGTTGCCTCCGCACTCGGCGACCAGGCTTCCGAGGGGTACCGGCATAACGGCGAAGCGACCGACGAGGAACGCGACCGCTACGCGCTCGCCGCCATCGCGTACCGCCTCTTCACCGGTCGCGAGCCGGGGCCCGACGCACCTCCCGCGCGAACCGCGCGCCGCTCCATCCCGCCGGAAGTGGACTCGCTCCTCGCCCGAGGCCTGGCGCGCGACCGGTCGGTCCGGCCGAGCCTCGCGGAGTTCACGCGGGTTCTCAGGCCACTCACCTCGATCGAGCCGGTCGAGCGCGGCCCGGGATTCGTCCGTCAGGAGGCGCGCTGGCTGGTCCCTGCGCTGTTCCTCGTCGGGCTCGGAGTCGCCGCCGTGATCTTCCTCGTCCAAACCAAGGCGATCCAGATCGGCGGCGATGGGGACGGAACCGCCTCCCCACCTCCCTCGCGTGCGGCCTATCAGGCGACCGCGGACGACTTCGACCCGCCGCCGGGCAACGGCGAGGAGCACCCGAAGCAAACCGGCTTCGTCCTCGACGGCAAGGACACGTTCTGGTCCACGGTCGGGTACAGCGGCCCGAACCTCGACGGGAGGAAGAAGGGCGTCGGCCTCCTGTTCGACCTGGGACAGGCCCGCTCGGTTGCTCGGATCGAGATCGACACCCCCTTCCCGGGGTGGAAGGCGGAATGGCGGGTGGCCGACACGAAAGGCGCCCAGGCACAGGACTTCCGAGTCGTCGAAGACTTCACGGCGACCGGCGATCCCGTCGTCATCAACGGGAACCCGACCGCTCGCTACTGGCTGTTGTGGATCACCGAGCTCGTCGAGATCGGAGCGGACGATGAATACCCCTTCGGAGCTCACGTCTCCGAGATCCGCTTCCTGCCTCCGGTCTAAGTACCCCCACGCCCTGGGTATAGTCTCGCCGCGATGAAAGCCCGGGTGGCGACCGACGCCGATCTCGAGCGGTACAACACATTCGTGGCGTCCTCTCCGCTCGCCGACGTCCTGCAGGCGTGGGAGTGGGGCGAGGTGAAGCGACGCTCGGGTTGGGCGCCACGCCGGTTCATCGTCGAGGACGGCGATCGCACGCTCGCCGTCGCGCAGGTCCTCGGACGCCGGCCCATCAAGGGGGCGCCTCTCTTGCTCTACGCGCCGCGCGGCCCGGTGTTCGACGCAGCAAGCGCCGACGCGCTCGAGGCGCTCGTGCGCACGATCCGCGACCAAGCGGGCGGCGCGTTCGTCTTGAAATGCGATCCGTCGATCGAGTCGGGGTCGGCTGAGGCGAAGACACTCGAACGCGCCGGTTTCGTGACGTCGAACGAAGCCGGGTTCGGCGGCGTGCAGCCGAAGGCGGTGATGGTCCTGGACCTCGAGCCGACGCCGGACGAGCTGCTCGCCGGTTTCCGTTCGAAGTGGCGATACAACGTGCGCGTCGCGGAGCGGAAGGGCGTCGAGGTCGCGCGGGTCGGCCGTGGCGAGCTGCCCGCCTTCTACGATCTCCTCGTCTCGACGGCCAAGCGTGACGGCTTCCTGATCCGCGGCCGTTGGTACTTCGAGACGCTGTTCGATTGCCTTGAGCCCGCGGGGCTCATCGCCATGTTCCTCGCCCGCTTCGAGGGACGGCCGGTCGCCGGCGCCCTCTGCATGGGCTTCGGCCCGCGCCTCACCTACGTCTACGGCGCGTCCTCCAATGAGCATCGCAACGTGATGCCGAACCATCTCATGCAGTGGCACATGATCCGGTGGGCCCGCGAGCAGGGCTACAAGATCTACGATTTCCGCGGCGTGTCGCCGATCAGAGACGGCAAGCCCGCCGAGGAGCACCTCGCCGGCCTCAACCGCTTCAAGGAAGGGTTCGGCGCGCGCTACGTCGAGTACGCCGGCACGTTCGACCTGCCGCTCCGCCCCGTCGTGTACCGGGCGTGGCGGTTGGGCGCGCCCCTCGCGATCGAGACCCTGAAGCGGATCCGCCGCGGACGCGCCGCCGAAGCGGCAGACTGAGCCCGATGGAAGGGCTCGGTTCGGGCAGGACCTCGTGGGTGGAGATCTCGCGCGGCGCGCTCCAGGCCAACTTCGACGCCGTCCGGAAGCTCGCCGGCACCGCGGTATGTGCCGTCGTCAAGGCGAATGCCTACGGGTGCGGCCTCGTCGAGTGCGCGAGCCTGTTCCATCGCGCCGGCGCGCGCATGGTCGCGGTGACGCGGTTCGAGGAAGCGCGGATGCTGCGCGACGCGGGTGTCGCAGCCGACATCCTTGCGCTGGCCCCACCCCCGCGTGACGCATTGCGGCAAGCGATCGCCATGAACTGCGCGCTCGCGCTCGCCGACGGCTCCGACGTGGAACCGTACGCCGAGGCCGCGAAGGCCGCCGGACGACCGGCGCGGATCCACATGAAGATCGACACCGGCATGGGCCGCCTCGGGATCAGGCCGGAGCACGCCCCGGCGATCGCTTCACGGGTTGCCGGCTCCGACGACCTCTCGCTCGAGGGGATCTGGACCCACTTCGCAGACGCTGCGGGTCAGTCCGGACGGATGCAACTCGACCGATTCCTAGCCGTGCGGGCGGCGCTCGGCAATTACGCGCCGCGCGCGATCATGCATGCCGCGAACTCCGCCGGAACGATCACCTTGCCGGCGGCGCGGCTCGACATGGTCCGGGTGGGGACGCTGCTGTACGGCCAGGATCCGGCCGGCGCCGACGCCCCCTTCGCGCTGAAAGATCCTTTCGCATGGCACGCTACGGCGGTGTCGGTGCGTGAGCTTCCCGCCGGAGCGACGGTCGGGTACGGGGGTGAGTGGCGAGCGAAGGCTCCCACGCGAGTGGCGACGCTCGCGATCGGCTACGCGGATGGCTTCGGCCTCGAGCCCGCCGCTCGCTCCGAGTCGATGACCGAAGCCGCTCGGCTCGGCGGCCGGGTCGCTGCGGTTGCGCTCGGACGCAGGCCGTCGCCTCGATTCGTGTGGTTCGGCGACCGCAAGGCGCCGGTCGTGGGACGTATCGCGATGCAGGAAGTGACCGTCGACGTGGAGGGGATCGCCGGCGTGCGGCCGGGCTCGGTCGCGCGTCTGCCGGCACGGCGACTGCTCGTTTCGTCCGGCATCGAGCGCGTGTACATCCCGTGACCGACCCCGACGATCAGGAACTGCTCGACCGGGCTCGCAACGGCGACCCCGCCGCTTTCGACACCATCGTCGATCGATTCGAGCGCCGCGTATTCGCGGTCGCCCTCCGGGTCGTTCGCCATCACGAGGACGCGCGGGACGTGACTCAGGAGGTCTTCGTCACGGCGCTGCGCGCGCTCAAAGGCTTCCGAGGCGACGCGCAGCTTTCCACGTGGTTCCACCGCGTCGCCGTGAACGCTTCACTTGATCTCGTTCGGAAGCGCCGGCGGCGCGACCACTCGAGCATGGACGAGCTGGCCGAGCACGCCTCATCGGAGGCGGGCCCGGAGGCCGAGGCGATCGAGTCGATCCGCGCGCGCGAGGTGCATCGGGCGCTCGGCCTGATCCCACCCGACCAGCGAGCCCTGATCGTCCTGCACGACCTCCAAGGCCTGGACTACGCGGAGTGCGCCGCAGCGCTCGAGATACCGCTCGGAACGGTCAAAAGCCGCCTCCACCGTGCTCGATCGGCCTTGGCGCGCCAGCTCGGGCACCTGCGAGAGGCGGAACCCAGCGGCGATCCCGGCCCTCTAAGGTAGGAATGACGATGAACTCACACGACGAGCTCGACTTGCTCTCCCCCTATCTGGACGGGGAGCTCGACGCGTCCGACCGCGCGCGCCTCGACGTGCACATGGCGTCCTGCGCGGAGTGCCGCGCGACGCTGCTCGGGCTGCAAGCCACCCTCGCCGATCTCCGGACGCTTCCGGAACCGATCCCGACGCCCCAGGATTCCTGGGCGCTCAGGGCTGCGATCCGCAGAGCACGCTCGCCGATGCGGAAGTGGCAGCGTGTCTCCTGGGCGGCCGGAGCGGTGGCGGCCGCCGCGATCGTGTTCGCAGCGGTCACTTTGCCCGGCAGCAACCCGGCACGGGACCTAACAGCCGGCGCCCTCCAAGGCGAAAGCGCATCGAACGTCCCGATCTACCAGTCGGGTCAGAACCTGAGCGCGATCGACGCGCAGGGGCGGCTGCTCGAGCTCGTGGGGATCACCGGCCGCTCGGCGGGAACGCCGGCGGCGGCCGCAGCCCCCCTGGGAGCCGGAGGCGGATCCACCGAGAACCAAGTCACGAGTGACACGGCGAGAGTGGTTACCCCTGGGGTTACGGCCTTCTCTTTGTACGCGGCACCGGCCGACGACCGCGCGGCGATCGATCGTTGCGTGAGCGTCGTGCGCGGCTCGACCCAGGAGTTCCTCGAACCGATCCGCTACGAGATCGCGACGTTCGAGAGCAAGCCGTCGTACCTTCTCTTCTTCCGCTCGAGCGCTCGGTACGAGCTCTGGGTCGTCGCTCGCGGCGACTGCACCGTGCTGTACTTCGGGCAAGCCTGACCCGAGTACCGCGCCGGTCGCCGGGCCAACGCTCGGGCCAACGCTCGGGCCAACGCTCGGGAAGGACCGGCGAACCCCCTGCGTTACAATCCCTGCCACTTCGATCCGTGAAAGGACCCTTGGATTGGCGGAGAAAGTCGTCGTCGTCGGCTCGGGCCCGGCAGGACTGACCGCGGCCCTCTACACGGCGCGCGCGAACCTCGAGCCACTGATCATCGAGGGTGCCGCCCCGATGGGTCAGCTCATGCTGACCACCGAAGTCGAGAACTACCCGGGGTTCCCCGACGGCATCCTTGGCCCAGAGCTGATGGAGAAGTTCCGCGCCCAGGCGGGGCGGTTCGGCGCGAAGTTCGTGACCGCCGATGCCACCATGGTCGATCTTTCGAAGCGGCCGTTCGTCGTGGAGGTCGGCGAGGCGACCTACGAGGCGCAGGCCCTCATCATCTCGACCGGTGCGACCGCGAGGATGCTGGACATCCCCGGCGAGCGCGAGTACCTCGGTCGCGGCGTCTCAACCTGCGCGACGTGTGACGGATTCTTCTTCCGCGGCGTTCCGCTGGTGGTCGTGGGCGGCGGTGACAGTGCGATGGAGGAAGCCAACTTCCTCACCAAGTTCGCCTCGAACGTGACCATCGTCCATCGCCGCGACGCGCTGCGCGCCTCGAAGATCATGCAAGACCGCGCGCACGCCAACGACAAGATCGACTTCATCTGGGACACCACCGTCGACGAGGTCGAAGGCGCCGACGGGCGCGTGACCAACCTCCGCCTGCGCAACGTCAAGACCGATGAGACATCCAACCTCGAGGTCGGCGGGATGTTCGTCGCGATCGGCCACGATCCCAACACCGGGCTCTTCAAAGGCCAGCTCGAGCTGCAAGATAACGGCTACATCAAGGTGCAGCACCCCGGAACGGCGACGAGCGTGGACGGCGTGTTCGCCGCCGGCGACGTCGTCGACCACATCTACCGCCAGGCGATAACCGCGGCGGGGATGGGCTGCTCGGCTGCGATCGACGTCGAGCGCTGGCTCGAGGCCCGGGGCCACTAACGCCCGGGCGTCTTTTCCTCGGCCGCGACGCGGCGCCGTTCGATCGGATACTTCCCGGCCAGCCAATCGTTGACGGCGAGCGCGGCGATCACGTTGAGGATCGCAGCCCCGAAGGTGATCAGCGCCCCCTCCGCGCCGCCGATCGTTACTTCTTTGTCTGGGTCTCCCCCCACGGCGATCGCGAGGAACAGCACCTGGACCGCGAATTGGATGACGATCCCGGCGGTGACGGCGGCGATCCAGCGCAGGTAGCGGGGCATGACGGCCAGAGTCTACGATGCGAAACACCGGGACGCGCGGGGAGGCCAGGCGATGAAGATCGAGCGGATAGACGCGTGGATCTGTCACTTCCCGCTTCCGGCTCCCTTCTCCCCGTCGTGGGTGCCCGGCCTCGCGAGCCAGAACAACTCGTGCGTCGTCTATCGCCTCGTCACCGATGAGGGCCTCGACGGGATCGCCGGCTGGATCGCGTTCGCCGACGAAGCGCGCGGCCCCGTCAACCTCATGCGCGCCTTCTTGATCGGGCGTGACCCGACGCGCCCGCAAGAGCTGCGGCCGCTGCTCGAGACTGCGGTGCGCGTGCTCGGTCAGCGCGTGTGGTTCGTCGAAACGGCGATCTACGACCTCGCCGCCAAGGCAGCAGGCATGCCCCTGTACCGCTATCTCGGAGGCGCGCGTGATCGCGTCCCGGCGTACGCGTCGTTCGGCGAGCTCCGCGACCCGCGCCGGCGCGCCGAGGACGCGCTCGCGGCCATCGAGCGCGGTTTCAAGGCCATCAAGCTCCGTCCGCGGCATCCGACGTTCCGCGAGGACGTGAAGGAAGTGCGCACCGTCCGGGAGGCCGCCGGAGACGACCTCGTTATCGCCGCGGATGCGAACCAGGGGTGGCGCGTCGACACGTTCGCGCCGGAGAACCCCGTCCGCTGGGATTTCAAGCGCGCGATGGAGACCGCTCGGGCGTACGAGGAGTTCCACGTCGCGTGGCTCGAGGAGCCGCTCGATCAGTTCGACTTCGAGGGATACCGGCGCCTGCGCGACACGACGACGACCCCGATCGCCGGCGGAGAGCTGTCGGGCGACGTGTGGCCGCTGCGCGAGATGATCGAGCGGCGCGCGGTGGACATCGTCCAGCCGGACGCGACCTTCACCGGAGGGATCACCGGAGCCCTGCAGATCGCGTCCATGGCGGCTCAGTTCGGGCTGGGGTTCGCGCCGCACACCTGGTCCAACGGCCTGGGGCTCGCCGCGAACATGCACGTGCTCGCCGCGACGCAGGGAACCTGGCTCGAATACCCCTACGATCCGCCGGGCTGGGTGCCCGGGGCACGCGACGCCATGCTCACGTCCCCGATCGCGGTCGATCCCGACGGCATGGTGACGATGCCCTCGGCGCCGGGCCTCGGCGTGGAGCTCGACCTCGCGCGGGTCCAGGCCCATGGAGTGCCGATCTAGCAGGGGGAATACACGTCGGCATCGAGGCGTTTCAGCGCATGTAGCACGTTGATAGACTCAGCGCGCGGCGCTTCCGGGCGCCGCCTCGCTTACGGAGGTGTTCATGGCAGGTCCGACGATCCAGGTGACCGATTCCGATTTCGAGGAAAAGGTCCTCGGAAGCTCCACGCCCGTTCTGGTCGATTTCTGGGCGGAGTGGTGCGGTCCCTGTCACATGGTCGCCCCGGTCCTCGAGGAGATCGCAAGCGAGAAGCAAGGCGCTCTGACCATCGCCAAGCTCGACATCGACGAGAACCCGGACACCGCTCGCCGCTTCGGGATCCTCTCGATCCCGTCGATGGTGCTGTTCGTGGACGGCGTCGAGAAACGACGGCTCGTCGGGGCGCGCGGCAAGCAGCAGATCCTCGGCGACCTCGCCGAGTTCCTGTCTTAGGCTCCCGCCCCAGGATCGGGCGGGGGTCCGGTACGACCCCATGCTGATCCGTCCCGGCACGCGCTCCTCCGCGGTTCGCGATGTTCAACGTCGTCTGCTCGCGCTCGATCTTCCGATCGCGGCGGTCGAGCTCGACGGCACGTTCGGACCCTCGACCGAGGGAGCCGTCCGTGACTTCCAGGAGCTCCGCGGCCTGGCGATCGACGGGCTCGTCGGGGAAGCCACCTGGCGAGAGCTCGTCGAAGCATCCTGGAGCCTCGGCGACCGAACCCTTTATCTTCGCGCGCCGGCCCTGCGCGGCGACGACGTCCGCGCGCTTCAAGAACGGCTCGGCGCGCTCGGCTTCGATGTCGGCCGGGTGGACGGCATCTTCGGAGCACGCACCGCGCGAGCGGTTCGCGAATTCCAGGCCAACTACGGCGTCCCTTCCGATGCGATCGTCGGTCGCTCGACGCTTCGAGCACTTGCCGGACTGCCGGCGACCGGCCGCTCGACCTCCGCGGCTCCGCTGCGCGAGCGCGAGCAGCTCCGTCGCTTCGGGCCGGGTATCGCCGGGCTCCATCTCGTGGTCGACGCGGGGCACGGCGCCGAGGACGCCGGACACGTCGGGCCCGGCGGCCTGCTCGAGGCGGAGGTCGGTTTCGCGATCGCCCAGCGACTCGAGTCGGTGCTTACCGCCGCCGGCGTGATCGTCTACCAGACGCGCGACGCAAGCTCCGGCCCGACCGAATCACAGCGCGCGACGCTGGCGAACGCGCTCGACGCCGACGCGATCCTTTCGATCCACGCGGGAGGCTCGCGCGACCCGCACCGTCGCGGCGCGTCGTGCTTCTACTTCGGGCACGACCGGTTCCGGTCCGAAGCCGGAGCGCGGTTGGCGGAGTGCATCCAAGAGGAGCTGCTCGGCCTCGATATCCCCGACGCGGGCGCACACGCGAAACAGTTCCCGATCTTGCGTGAAACTCGGATGCCGGCCTTGCAGATCGAGCCCGCTCATATCACCAACCCAGACGACGAGAAGCTCCTCGTCGACGTCGGGTTCCAGCGCAGAGCCGCGGAGGCGATCGCCGCGGGGCTGCGAGCGTTCGCGCGGCGACCGGTCGCGATCTAGCGCTGGACGGATCGCGCGGCGCCCGGTGCCGGCGTCGGGATCTTCACCGAGCGCAGGAACTCCTCCACCGCTTCCGCCGCGCTCGACGTGAGCTTCCCGAGGGATCGCACGTCGATCCGCATGAGCGGGAAGCGCACGTGATCGCGCCGGACCCTGAAACCGACGCTCTCGCAGAACGCAGCAGGGAGCATGCAGTCGGGCCCGGCCCAGGTGCGGTCGGCGAAACACTCCAGCGCGCGTTTCCCGCGCTCTTTCGCGTCCTTCAGCACGGCTTGGACGAGCGCTTTGCCGACCCCTCGCCCCCACGCCTCAGGGAGGACGAACGCCGTAGCCAGGAACCACGCATCCTTCGAAACACGCGCCGGGAAGGACTCAGATCGCGGGAACTCGCTCGGCGGCCCGGCGAGCGCGTAGCCGACGAGCTGTCCGTCGATGTACGCCACCTTGCCCGCCGACCCGTGGTGGAGACAGACCGTCGAGCACCAAACCTCTTTCTCGAACTCGGGATCGGCCTCGACGGCGATGGCGCGATCCAACGGCGATAGCTCCCAGAAGACGCATCCCCGGCAGCGATTCGGGAGCTCGTGAAGGCTTCCCAGATCGAGGTCGGCGATCCGGCGTCCGATCCCCATAAGGACGTCTTAGGCGGCCCGCCGGGATCCGCCGCGACGGCCCATCAATCCGATCAACGCGCCGAGCGCGATCCCGAGGAGCACACCGAGAATCGCCCGGCGAATCTCCGACGAATCTGCCACGGGCACTGGTTCCCCCTATCGCGGCGGCCCGGCCGCGAGCGCCTTGCGGATCCCGCGTGTCGCTTGCTTGATGCGATGCTCGTTCTCGACAAGGGCGAAACGCACGTAAGTGTCGCCGGCTCGGCCGAAGCCGACGCCCGGCGAAACCGCAACCTTCCCCTCCGACAAGAGGTACTTGGCGAATTCGAGCGACCGCATCGACGCGAACTCCTCGGGGATCTTCGCCCAGACGAACATGGTCGCCTGCGGCGGCGGAACCTCCCATCCGGCGCGCGCGAGTCCCTCGATGAGCACGTCCCGGCGAGAACGGTACACGTCGCAGTAGACCTTCGTCTCGTCCTCGCACTCGTTCAGCGCGATGATCGATGCGATCGCGATCGGCTGGAAGACGCCGTAGTCGAGGTAGGACTTCAACCGGGTGAGCGCGCCGATCATCTCCGGGTTCCCGAGCGCGAACGCGATCCGCCAGCCGGCCATCGAGAACGACTTCGACAGGGAGAAGATCTCGACGCCGACGTCTTTCGCGCCGGGCGTCGCGAGGAAGCTCGGGGGCTTGTAGCCGTCGAACGCGATGTCCGCGTAGGCGAAGTCGTGCACGACCATGAGGTCGCGCTCCTTCGCGAACGCGACGAGCCGTTCGAAGAATCCGGCATCGACGCACGTGGTCGTCGGATTGTGCGGGAAGCTGGTCAGGACCATGCGCGGGCGCGGCCACGTGCGTTCGTATCCCTCGAGCAGGTTCGCGAAGAAGTCCTCTTCGGGGCCGAGCGGAACGGCGTGCACGTCGGCGCCGGCGAGCGCAAGCGAGAACGTGTGGATCGGATACGTCGGCTCGGGGACCAGACAGGTATCACCCGGCTGGACCAGCGCCCACGCGAGGTGCGAGATACCTTCCTTCGCGCCGATCGTCTGCACCACTTCGCCGTCCGGGTCGAGCGTCACACCGAACCGGCGCTCGTACCAGTCGCTCATCGCCTTCCGCAGCTTCGGCAGGCCTTTGCTCGACGAGTAGCGGTGATTCTTGGGGTTCTGCGCCGCCTCGACGAGCTTGTCGACCACCTGGTGCGGCGACCCGAGATCCGGGTTCCCCATCCCGAGATCGATGATGTCCTCGCCGGCTCGGCGAGCCGCTGCCTTCAAGTCGTTCACGACGTTGAAGACGTACGGCGGCAACCGATCGATCCGGCGGAACTCCACGGGATCCTCCTAACGTCTCGTCAGGCGTCGTCGCGTGCGATCACACGCCATATCCGGTCGAGGTCGGAGAGGTCGGCGAACTCGATGGTGAGCCGTCCGCGGCGACGTCCGAGCGCGACGTTCACACGCGTCTCCAGCATATCGGAAAGGCGTTTCTCGACTTCCAATATCCCCGGCGGGCGGTTCACGCGTGAGCTCGCAGCACGCGTCTTCAGGCCGGCACCGCCCTCGACGAGCCGGCGGACGAGATCTTCCGTTTGCCGGACGCTGAGGTTCTGCGCGACGACCCGCTGCGCTGCGCCTTCCTGGTGCTCGTGATCTGCGAGGCCGGCGAGCGCTCGCCCGTGCGCTGCGCTCAGCGTCCCTCCGGCGATCCGGACCTGCACCGTCGCTGAGAGTCCGAGCAGGCGAAGCGCGTTCGTTATCGCGGCGCGGCTTCGGCCCACTCGCTCGGCGAGCTCCTCATGGGTGAGCCCGATGTCGTCGAGCAGCTGGCGGTACGCGGCCGCCTCCTCCAGCGGATTCAGGTCCTCGCGGTGAAGATTCTCGATGAGCGCGTCTCGCAGGAGCTCTCCGTCGCCGGTCTCACGGACGATCGCCGGGATGCGCTGCAGACCGGCACGGCGGGCCGCCCGCCACCGCCGCTCCCCGACCACCAGCTCGAATCCCCCGCCGTCGCGAGACCGCACGATGACCGGCTGCAGTACGCCGACCGCTCGGATCGACGCGGCGAGCGTGTCGAGCGCCTCGTCGTCGAACTCTGATCGCGGCTGTCGAGGGTTCGGCGCGATATCGTCGAGCGCAACCTCACGCAGCGATGTCGAAGGAGTTTGAAGCAACGCGCTCAGCCCGCGCCCGAGGCCGCCGCGCGGACGCGTGTCGTATCCGTCGCTTGCGTTCATGGTCGATCCTCCTCGCGCATCGGTGAGCCGGCCGGCGAACCATCGGGTGCATTCCCCTCCGGAGCCGCCGGAGTTCCGACCTTGCCTTCCGTGCTCCATCGGGTGATGAACTCGCGCGCCAGATCCCGATAGGCGACGGCGCCGCGCGTCGCCGGGTCGTAGCGCGTGATCGGCCGTCCGAACCCCGGCGCTTCCGAAAGCCGGACGCTCCGTGGGATGACCGTCTTGAACACCGCGTCGCCGAAATGACGGCGAACCTCCGCGACGACTTGCTCGGCGAGCCGCGTGCGCGCATCGAACATCGTGAGGACGACACCGGCGATGCGCAGCGCCGGGTTGAGGCCGTCGCGCACGAGGTCGATCGTCCGCAGCAGTTGCCCGAGGCCCTCCAGCGCGTAGTACTCGCATTGCACGGGCACGACGATCGCGTCGGCTGCGACGAGCGCGTTGATCGTCAGCAGGCCGAGTGAGGGCGGCGAGTCGATGAGGATGGCGTCGTACCGGTCGCGCAAACCGGAGAGGCAGCCGCGAAGCTTGGACTCGCGCGCGAACGCGGCAACGAGTTCGATCTCCGCTCCCGCAAGATCGATCGTCGACGGCAGCACGGAGAGACGCTCGATGGGAGTCTCGATGATTCCTTCGGCCGGATCCAACCCGCCGAGCACTTCGTAGGTTCCGACCTTAACGGCGCGACGGTCGACGCCGACACCCGTGCTCGCGTTCCCCTGCGGGTCGAGATCGACGAGCAATGTCCGGATGCCTTCGTCGGCCAGGCACGCCGCGAGGTTCACTGCCGTCGTGGTCTTCCCGACCCCGCCCTTTTGGTTCGTGAACGCAAAGATGCCGTGAAAACTGGCAGATACTGGTGAAGAAGCGGCCTGGGTCTGCCGCTCGATATGGTAGAGACTGCCAGGAAGTGGAGTCATACCTCGCGGCTCATCATAAAGAGCACGCCCGGCGAGTCAACGTCGCCGAGACGCTCGAGCGTGACGGCCGTCGCTCCCGCCGGGACGGCCTCGTGAGGGCCGGCGGCGACGATCACTCGGCCACCCACCTTTACCAGCGTAATCATGCTGCGGAGGGCGAGAGAAGGAGCCTGAAAAGCTCGGGCGACCCCGATATCGAAGGCGCCCGACACATCCTCGAGGCGCCGGGCCACGACCTCCACGTTCGCGAGACCGAGGCCGGCCAACTGCAGCTCGAGGAATCCGGCCCGCCGTTCGCTCGGTTCGATCAGCGTGAACCTCGTTTCCGGATAGCAGCAGGCAAGGACCAGACCTGGGAACCCCGCCCCAGACCCGACGTCCACCCAGGTTTCCCCCGGGATCGGTGGGCGCGCCAGAGCGAAGAGCAGCGAGTCCGCCGTATGGCGAGCAACCATCGAGCCTCGATCCCCAGGCGCAACCAAACCAAGCCGGTCCGACGCGCCGGCCACAGCAGCGGCATGAGCCATCAGGGGAGAGGCAAAGTTGAGGGGAAGGCCGAGTCGCTGAAGCAACGCGCCAAGCACGCCCCGATCACGGGCAATGTTTCTCGTGAAACTCATGTGTCCTTGGGAAGCATCCTAACGCCGGGACACCGATGGGCCGGTTTGGTGGGGTCGAACGCAGCCCAGGTCTCGAGCGATTGCGTTAGGCAGGGCTGATGACGACGTGCCGTTCCTGCCCCTCGCCATCACTACTGGTGCGCACTCCGCGGAAATCCGCCAGGCTGTCATGGACGATCTTCCGCTCGTACGCCGACATCGGCTCGAGCTCCTGCGGTCGACCCGACTTCCGAACCCGCGCTGCCAGCGACCGGGCCTTCCGCTCGACGATCACGCGCCGTCGCGCCCGATATCCCTCGATATCGAGGTTCACCCAGGCGCGCTGGCCGACCCGACGTTGAACGGCCGCGCGGGTGACCTCCTGCAGCGCCTCGAGCGTTGAGCCGCGGCGTCCGATGAGCAGGCCAAGCTCATTTCCGGTGAGCTCGAGAAGTGCCGCGTGGGACGTGAGCGACGTCGAGACATCGGCATCGAGATCCATCGCTTCGATGAGCCCGTGCAAGAACTCTTCGGCTGCCTGTGCTTGGTCTTCGAGCTCTTCGGCCGCCAGAGGGGACTCTGTCGCAACAGGCGGCTCGAACGCCGTCTCCGACTCGCGGGCAAGCGCCAGGTCCTCCTCGGTGCGCTCGTCGCGCAAGCGCACCCTGACCTTGGCCTCACCGCGTTCGAAGCCGGCGCCTTCCTCTGACAGGATCTGGACTTCGACCTCGTCGTCTGTCGCGCCGAGCATCTCGAGCGCTCGGTCGATCGCTTCCTCGACCGAGCGGCCGGAGGCAACGACCCCTTCGCTCATCGCTTGGGTTTGGGCTTGGGTTTGGGCTTCGGCTTGGGCTTCGGCTTGGAGGGCTTCCCCTTGTCGTCGTCGCCGGCGCTCGGCGGGGAGGGTTGACCGATCATCTGCCTGCTCAGGAAGAACTGCTGCTGCCCGATCGTCCAGATGTTAGAGATCACCCAGTAGATCAACACCCCGGTCGGCATGCTCAGAGAGATGAAGCCGAGGAAGACGGGCATGATGCGGCCCATCATCTGCATCTGTTTGGCCTGCGGGCCGGTCGCCTGACGAGACATCTGTTTCTGCTGGTAGTAGGTGGTCCCGATCATCAGGGCGACGAGCGCGAAGTACGCGACCAGGCTTGCGCCACCCGCGGCATCCTCAGCGGCCGTGCACTGGCGGATGGTGGTCCTGCTCGTTGCTTGAGTTGGTGAGCAGGCGAGGTGCATCCCTAAGAACGTGGCCTCGTCCCTTACGAGCGCGTCGCCCAAGGAATCCGGTTTGAACTCCCCGGTCTGCGCTCTCGGTAAGTGACCCGTGCCGACCGGCGACTGACAACGGAAGCCGAAGGCGTCCTGGCCGTCGATGAGAACGTCTCCCGGCTTACAGAGGGTCACGAAGGCCGGCAACCCACCTCCGGTTCCGGCTCGGCCGTCGATCACTTCGATCTCTTCCTGCTCGACCGTCTTGCCGTCGCTGCTCGTGATCTCGCACATCAAGGTGGTGGACGCAGCGGACCGTTCGAGCGGCCGACAGATCGAGGTCTTCTCCGGGAACTCCTCGGGAGTCGCGGCGTTCACCGCGACCGCCGGCACGGGGACCGCCGCGCGGAGCACGGAGTACAGCGCGATGAAAACCGGCGCCTGCATCAGGAGAGGGAAGCACCCACCGAGTGGGTTGACGCCGTGCTCTTTGTAGAGCTTCATCAATTCTTCGTTCATCTTTTGCCGGTCGCCCTTGTGCTTCTGCTGGAGCCGCTTGAGCTCCGGCTGAATCTTCTGCATCGCGCTCATCGACCGGATCTGCTTCACCGTCAGAGGGATCAGCACGACGCGAACCAAAATGGTGAGGATGATGATCGCGACCCCGTACGAAGGGATGACGTCGTAGATCGCCGACAGTACGGAGCCGAGGAACCGGAGGATCGCGCCCCAGGCCTCAGCCACGAGCGGCCCCCTCAACCGAGCCCCGAGCCTTCACGGGGTCGAGCCCGCCCCGGTTCCACGGACCGCAGCGCACGACCCGCCAGCCGGCGGCCATCCCGCCGCGGATGAGCCCGTTCTCGCGCAGCGACCCGACGGCGTACTCTGAGCACGAGGGATGGAACCGACAGCGCTGCGGCATCATCCGCGCGAGCGAGAGCTGATACAGCCGGATGATGCCTATCACGAGCAGAGCAGGGACCCTGATCAGCTGCTTCACCGACAGCCCCCGGCCTGTGCAAGTGCGCGGCGAATGCTATCTACCATATCCTGGAAGTCCACCCGCGTGGCTGCCGCTGAGGCGACCAGCACGACATCGGATCCCGGGCGAACCTCATCCTGCACCGCGCGAACGGCCTCCCGGAGACGGCGTTTGGCTCGGTTGCGACTCACGGATCCACCGAGACCGCGCACCGCCGTCACTCCGATCCGAGCCGGCCCCGATCCGTTCGTGGGACGCACATGCGCTACGACGGCCCCAATCGATGCTCGCTTGCCTTCGGAGTAGGTACGGCGGAAGTCGGCGGGCGACGTGAGCCTTCCGATCTTTCCCATCGATGCTCGAGCGCGGGCCAGGCGCCTACACGGTGAGCCGCGTGCGCTGCTTGCGGCGTCGGCGGGCGAGCACCGCGCGGCCTGCGCGCGTGCGCATGCGAGCGCGAAACCCGTGGGTGCGCTTGCGGCGTCGCCGATGCGGCTGGTAGGTGCGCTTCATGGTTGTGAGAAGTCGCCGAAGTCTACGCGTCTGCTCGGAACACCGTCAACAAAGGCGCGATTTCCGGTCGTGGACGTGTCGCTTCCTCGGTGGATCGGCGTGGGTCAGCCGGTCCTGGCGGCGGCCGGGGCCCTGTGCCTCAACGATCTCCGTTTGAGGGCTGGTCCTGTCATCGTGCGTCCGTTCGAAGAGTGTGGCGACTTAGGCGGGCCGCCACTCCCGCTACGACGGGTCGGGGATCGGCGCTATCTCAGCGCGGCACGCTTCGCCCGCGCAGAGACGGAACCGCTCGAGGGTCAGCAGCAGCGCCAGCTGGGTGCGGAGGTATCGCGGGTCGAGATGGGCCGAACTCATCTGCCAGGGATCCTCGACGAGGTCGTACAGCTCGCGTTCGCCGGTGACGTACTCGACGTACAGGTATCGCTCCGTGCGGACCGCTTGGTAGGGAAGGACCGCGTTGCCGAGCGGGATGTCCCCCAAGGGCCCGGGGAGCGCCACCGAATGGGAAGCGGGCAGCGGGATCTGCTGGAGGAAGAACTCCAGGAGCGAGCCCACCGGCATGAACGACTCGATCACGAGCGGCCGCAGCGTCCGGCGCTGCGGTTCGGCCGCGAAAGGCAGCAGGGAACGGCCGTCCATCGCGAGGCCCGCTGTGGCATCGGCGACTTCCACGATGGTCGGCGCCAGGTCGATGTTGGCGACGAACTCCTCGATCACGGTTCCGGCCGGGATCCCCGGCCCGCGCATCAACAGCGGAACGCGCGAGCCCGACTCGTACGCGAGGATCTTCTCGTCCGGCGTCCGATGCTCCCCGTGGAAATAGCCGTTGTCGGAGGTGAAGATCACGTAGGTCTCGTCGAGGATCCCCTCCGCCTCGAGCGCGGCGACGATCGCCTCCACGGCCTCGTCGACCGCGAGCAGCGACTCGAGCTCGTTGCGGTACCGATCGTCGATCTCCTCGATCGCCGGCTGGTCGAGCGAGGGCTTCACCTGCATGAACAGCGGCTTGTCGCTCATGTCTTGCTCGTTGAAGTTGGGCGCTTGTGGGAACGTCTCGCCCGAGAAGACGCCCTTGTGCCGCGGTGCCGGGCGCGGGCCGCTCTGCTCGGCCAGGATCGTGACCTCCCGGTGCGGCGCGAGCGTCGCGAACGACAGGAAGAACGGTTCGCCATCGTCCGCCGCGCGCCCGACGGCGTCGACGGCCTTCGCCGCGAGCACGTCGGTCTGGTAGAAGGCCGGGTCCTCGTCCTCGATCGAGCCGTAGGTGTGGAGCGCTCCGTTCTCGTTGATCGTGTAGCCCCACATCCGGTACGTGGAGGGGTCGACCGTCCCGTACCACTCCGTCCATCCGGCGGGGATCTCCAACGGATCCTCTTCGCCGTAGCCGTTGAGGAACTTGCCGACGTGGATCGTCCGGTAGCCGGCCTCCTGCAGCCACACCGGCAGAGAATTCTGGTGGTCGAACGCCTCGTACCCACCGGTCGGCGGCTCGTTCTCGAGCACGCCGTGATTGTGCGCGTATTGGCCGGTGAGGAAGGTCGCGCGCGACGGGCAGCAGATCGGGAACGAGACGAGCGAGTTCTCGAACGTCACACCGGCGTCGCCGATCAGTGCGCGCGTGGCGTCCATGACACGCATCTGCTCGAGCGTCTGATCGTCGGTCATGATCACGACGACGTTGGGCCGCGCCGGTTGTTGAGCGCGTCCGGGCGAGACGGTGAGCGCGATCGAAGCCGCGGTCAGAACAGCCCAGCGACGTGCGCCTCGTCTCACCACTGCACCCCCACCGATCCCGCGAGGAACCTCGAGAACGTCTTCAGCAGATCCGGGCCGATCACCTGCTTGCCGAACCCGAACCGTCACGGGTCAGGCTGGATGAAAGGTCTCTCCCATCCACCGAGATTCCCGTTCTTGAAGGCCTCAGAGGCCGATGTTAGTCTGCGGCCCCTCCGGAAACCGTCTCCGTTGGGTTCATCCTTCCCGACCCTCGGTTTCGTCGTGCCTCGAGTATGGCCCGGAGTCTTCCCCAGGTGTTTTCCACATATGTGGATACGGCCTGTGGAAATCGGAGGGCTCATGAGCGAGACCGCGGAAGCGCTCTGGGCGAGCGCGCTCCAGCGTTTGCGGTCGAGCTCCATGTCCCCCGGCGCGAAACCCTGGATCGAGGGCACGCGCCCGGTACGCCTCCGCGGCAACACGATCGTGCTCGCGGCGCCGTCGGCGTTCGCGAAGGAGTGGCTCGAGAGCCGCTATGCGACGTTGCTGACCGACGCGCTCGGTGAAGCTGCCGGCCGGCACCTCGATCTGGAAGTCCTGGTGGACGCCAAGGGGGCCGCTCCCGACCCGGCCCCCGTCGCCGTGATGGATCCGCCGGCTCCGCTCAGCCCGACGGTCGAGCGACCGAGCGCTCGCCCGCCGTCGGCTTCCTCGCCGTTGAGCCCGAAGTACACGTTCGACTCGTTCGTGATCGGTCCGTCCAACCGTTTCGCCCACGCCGCAGCGCTCGCCGTCGCGGAGCAACCGGCTCGTAGTTACAACCCCCTCTTCGTCTACGGCGGCGCAGGTCTCGGAAAGACGCACCTGCTCCACGCGGTGGGACATCACGTCCGCCGCCTCTATCCGTCTGCGGTCGTCCGCTATGTCTCGAGCGAACAATTCATGAACGAGTTCATCATGGGCGTGCGCGAAGAGAAGATGCAGGCCTTCCGCCAGCGCTACCGTGAGGCAGATCTTCTTCTCGTCGATGACATCCAGTTCCTCGCTCGAGGGGAGCAGACCCAAGAAGAGTTCTTCCACACGTTCAACGCGCTCTACAACGACGGCCGCCAGATCGTGATCTCCTCCGACCGGGCGCCCGCGCAGATCGCGAGCCTCGAAGATCGCTTACGGAGCCGATTCGAGTGGGGGCTGATCACGGACGTCCAGCCTCCAGATCTCGAAACGCGGGTCGTGATCTTGCAGAAAAAGGCCGCTGGTGAAGGGTTCAACGTCCCCAACGACGTCTTAGAGTTCATCGCGCAGCGCGTGCAGAACAACATCCGAGAGCTGGAGGGGCGGCTGATCCGCGTCGTGTCCTACGCGTCGCTGTCCAGCGTTCCCGTAACCCTGGCACTCGCGCAGGACGTGCTTCGGCCGCTGCTACCCTCGGAGGGCACCGGCGATATCCCCGTCGAGGCGATCATCAAGGAAACGACTTCGTACTTTTCCGTCACGCGTGAGGAGCTCGTCGGACCATCGCGGTCTCGGCCGCTCGTTACCGCGCGTCAAGTCGCGATGTATCTCTGCCGTGAGCTGACGCCGTTGTCGCTACCAAAGATCGGTGAGGCGTTCGGTGGACGCGACCACACGACCGTGATGCACGCAGAGTCGAAGATCAAGAAACACATGGGGGAACGTGAGGCCATTTATTCACAGGTCCAGGAGCTGACGGCCCGGATCCGGCGTCGCGCAACGGGAGCGACCCATGGGTAGCCCAGTTGCGCACACGCGTCGTCCCCAGGATTTCGCCCGGTTCACCCTGGTCGACGCGGTCGTCCACATCATCCACACGCCCTACTACTTCTTCGACCCTAGTTTTATGAAGATCAATGTCATAGGCACCCCGTACGATCTGTGGAGGAGGACAACGTGAAGATCAGGATCGAGCGGGACGCGTTCGCGGAAGCCAGTTCTTGGGTGCTGCGTTCGGTTGGTACACGGGCAACCCTCCCGGTTCTCGGCGGTGTGCTTGTCGTCGCCGAGGACGATGGGATCCGATTGGCAGGGACCGATCTCGAGGTCGGCGCCGAGGCGAAGGTCGACGGCGGGATCGACGGCAAGGGTCGCGTGGTCCTTCCCGGCAGGGTGTTGGGCGAGATCGCGCGCACGCTGCCACCCGGTACCGTCCGGGTCGAGGCCGACGGCGGGCAGGCCCGGATCACGTGCGGTTCGGCGGAGTTCACGCTGCGAACCCTGCCGACCGAGGATTTCCCCGCGCTCGCCGGGCCAAGCGACGCCCCCGGTGGAACGGTGCCGGCCGGGGAGTTCGCGCTGGCGGTCGGACAAGTTACGAAGGCCGCCTCGCGTGACGAGGCGCGCCCGATCCTGACCGGCGTCCTGATCGAGTCTGAGGGGGCCAAGATCACCTTCGCCGCGACGGACAGCTATCGCCTCGCGATCCGCGAGATCGCATGGAAGGGCCCTCAGGAGAGTCTGAAGCGCGTCGTTCCGGCGCGCGCGTTGTCCGAGGCGGCGCGCGCCGCCGAAGGTGAGGGCGACGTGACGCTGTCGCTCGGAGAGACCCAGGTCTCGGTGCAGGGAAACGACCGTCGTCTGACGACGCGCTTGATCGAAGGCGAATTCCCGAACTGGCGGCAACTCGTCCCCGAAGATCAGCCGAACCATCTGACGGTCGATCGTGAGGCGTTCCTCGAGTCGGTGCGACGGGTCGGCATCCTGGCGCAGCAGGGAACGCCGTTGCGACTCGAGCTTGGACCGGCGGGTGTCCGGCTCACCTCAGGGACCCAAGACGTGGGCGAAGCTGCAGATCTGGTCGAGGGGAAGTACGAAGGCGAGCCGCTGGCGATCGCGTTCAACCCAACGTACCTGTCCGACGGCGTGCAAGCTATCGAGGGAAGCGAGGTCGTGCTCTCGTGCCGGGACGGACTCAAGCCGGCGGTGTTGCGGTCGCCCGAGGGCGGGTCGTTCCTCTACCTGCTCATGCCGGTTCGCATCTCATAGCGGAAACCCGTTCGGGGTTGCGGCTCACAAACCTGGAACTCGCCGGCTTCCGATGCTGGGAGGCGCTGACGCTCGCCTTCCCACGAGAGCACGTTGCTCTGGTCGGGCCGAATGCATCCGGCAAAACGTCGATCCTCGAAGCGATCTGGTACGTCGCTTCGCTCGGCTCTCATCGGACCTCCGCTGACGCGGTTCTTGTTCGATCCGGGCAGACGTCTGCGATCGTCCGCGCCTCGGTGGAGCACGAAGGCCGGGACGACCTCGTGGAGCTCGAGATCGTCACCCAGGGCCGCGCACGGGCGAAGTTAGGCGGTGCGTCGGTGCCGCGCCGGCGGGACGTTCTTGGAGCGTTGCGAGCGTCGATCTTCGCACCGGAGCGCGTTTCGGTCGTGCGCGGAGACCCCGGTGAGCGCCGGCGGTTCGCCGACGAACTGCTCATCCAGCTGCACCCGCGCTATCACGCAGTGATCCGTGAGTACGAACGCGCGCTGCGACAACGGAACGCCCTCTTGCGCGAATCCGATGGACGTGTTCCCGCGGGCCTGGACGCTTGGGACGAGGCGCTCGCCGGACCCGGCGGAGAATTGTGCGCGGGCCGCGCCGAGGCTCTCATCGCGCTGTCGCCGGCCGCGAGCGAGGCGTTCGCCGCGGTCGGTGGGTCCAGCCGGCTCCACGTTGCATACGCGCCGAACGTAGCTACGCCGGATGATCCGACACCGGTGGCCTGGACATCAGCGATCCGGCGCCGCCTCGAGGAGCGTCGCAACGACGAAGTGATACGGAAGACGACCCTGGCCGGTCCCCACCGCGACGACCTCGAGATCGCGATCGACGGGCTTCCGGCCCGCAGCCACGCCAGCCAAGGGGAAGCCTGGCTGGCCACTCTGGCCCTGGTTCTCGGCGCTCACGCTGCGATCGCGAACAGGGTCGGCGAAATGCCCGTACTGCTTCTGGACGACGCGTTCGGGCTCCTCGATCCCGACCGGCGGGATCGACTGGAGGCCGCCCTCCCGCCCGGGGCACAGGTGATAGCTACATGTTCTGATATCAAGGAGTTGCCAACTTCACTGCGCTGGGAAGTAATGAGAGTTAGCGTTCAGGGCGTGAGCCCCCATGCGTGAACGCGGCCCCCGTGGCCGAGAGCGTGAAGGGAGTGATCCGGCGCCGGTGTCGGAAGCTGTTAAACAGCTGATCACCCAGCGGGGCTGGGAAGAACAGATGGCCCTCGGGCGTCTCAAGGCGCGATGGGCCGAGGTCGTTGGGGATCAGGTCGCCGCCCGGAGCGAGCCGGTCCGGCTCGAGAGCGGTCGCCTTACGATCCGCGTGGAAGGCGGTGCCTGGGCCGCCGAGCTTGCCCTTCTGGGGTCCTCGCTCGCGTCGACGGCTGCGCACTTCCTCGGCCCGGGCCACGTCCGGGAAGTGGCCGTGGTGGCGGGGTCCGTCAACCGCCGCTGAGGGCCCGGGTCCACTGCCCCGCGAGGCCCGCGAAACGCTCGCCCGTCGAGACCCGGAAAAAGCGCCTTTCTGGGCCGTTGAGGCACCGAAAAACCGCCTCTGACGTGCTATAATCGTGTCTGAGCGTCCTCGACTAAGACCCGGTCCGGCGCGCCATGCTTCCGGACCGGACGCGAGCCCCAGAACCGCCCTTCCCACGGTGGGCTGGCTGTGTGGAAAAAGGGCGCCGGAACAGGGTCCGGGCGGGGTCTCTCCGGGGGGGTTGAGCCTCTGGAACGCGGTTGATTCGAGCCAGGAGCGCGGGTTGGCGAAAGCGGTCGAAGAGCAATACGGCAGCCAGCACATCAAGGTCCTCGAAGGGCTGCAGGCCGTCCGAAAGCGTCCCGGGATGTACATCGGGTCCACGGGGCCGCGAGGTCTGCATCACCTCGTCTATGAGGTCGTCGACAACTCGATCGACGAGGCCCTCGCCGGGCGCTGCTCCAAGATCGTGGCCGTGGTCAATGCAGACAACAGTGTGACGGTCACCGACGACGGCGCCGGCATCCCGGTCGCGCCGATCCCGGGTCGTAAGGATCGCCGGCCCGCGGTCGAGGTGGTCCTCACTACTCTGCACGCCGGTGGGAAGTTCGAGGGCAAAGGCTACACCGTGTCCGGTGGATTGCACGGCGTCGGCGTTTCTGTCGTCAACGCGCTCTCGAAGCGACTGGATGTCGAGGTGTATCGCGACAGCCACGAGTGGCGTCAGTCGTACGAGCGCGGCAAGCCGGTCACGAAGCTCACCAAGGGCAAGCCCACAAAGAAGACGGGAACGAAGCTCACCTTCTGGCCCGACCCAGTCATCTTCGACGAACTCGAGTTCAAGACCGACATCCTCGCTCAGCGGCTGAAGGAGCTCGCGTACTTGACGAAGGGCGTGCAGATCGTCCTTCGCGACGAGCGCCCGACCCCGCCGGAAGAAGAGAACTTCCGCTTCACCGGCGGCATCGCCGACTTCGTCAAGGCGCTCAACACCGGCCGCGAGACCCTCAACCGCGTCATCTACTTCGAGCAGGCGGAGGAGGGGCGCGAGGTCGACATCGCGATGCAGTGGAACACCGGCTACACCGATTCCATCAACACATTCGCGAACACGATCAACACGCACGAGGGCGGCACCCACGAGGAGGGCTTCAAGAAGGCCGTCACCAACGTGGTGAACCGCTACGCGCGCGCGAAGATCCTTCTGAAGGAGAAGGAAGAGAACCTTCAGGGCGAGGACATCCGCGAAGGGCTCACCGGCATCGTGTCGGTGAAGCTTCGCGACCCCCAGTTCGAAGGTCAGACCAAGACGAAGCTCGGGAACACAGAGATCCGCGCGTTCGTCGAGAAGGCGGTCAACGCGCGGCTCGCGGAGTGGTTCGAGGAGCACCCCACTGAAGGGCGTCGGATCGTCGCGAAGGGCATACAGGCGGCGCGCGCGCGACTGGCGGCGAAGAAGGCACGCGACATCGCGCGCAAGAGCGCGTTCGACGCCGGCGGCCTTCCGGGCAAACTCGCCGACTGCTCGTCGACCGATAACAACTCGACCGAGGTGTTCATCGTCGAGGGGGACTCGGCCGGCGGCAGCGCCAAGCAGGCGCGCAACCGGGAGTTCCAGGCGATCCTGCCGATCCGCGGCAAGATCCTGAACGTGGAGAAGGCGCGGCTCCACAAGATCCTCGAGAACGCGGAGATCCAGGCGCTCATCAGCGCGGTGGGGACCGGGATCGGGGACGACGCCGACATCGAGAAGCGTCGCTACGGCAAGGTCATCATGTTGACCGACGCCGACGTGGACGGCGCCCACATCCGCACGCTGCTGCTGACCTTCTTCTTCCGGCACATGCGCACGGTCGTCGAGCAGGGCTACATGTATATCGCGCAGCCGCCCCTGTATTCGATCCGGTTCGGTGCGAACGAGGTCCACTACGTGTTCAGCGACAAGGAACGCGATGCGATACTCAAGGCGAACAACGGCAAGAAGGCACAGATCGGCCGGTTCAAAGGCCTCGGCGAGATGCCGGCCGAGGAACTGTGGCAGACCACGATGAACCCCGAAACGCGCAACCTCTTGCAAGTAACGCTCGAGGACGCGGCGCTCGCCGACCAGATCTTCGTGACGCTGATGGGCGAGGACGTCGAGGGCCGCCGCGAGTTCATCCAGAAGAACGCCAAGGACGCATTCGTCGACATCTGATATGGCAGACACCCCGCTCGAACGCCGCATCGAACCTATAGACATCGAGGAGGAGGTCAAGCGCTCCTACCTCGATTACGCGATGTCCGTCATCGTGGGGCGCGCGCTTCCCGACGCGAAGGACGGACTGAAACCGGTCCACCGGCGGATCCTGTGGGGCATGCAAGAGGAAGGCGCCCGGCCGGGGACGCCGTACAAGAAGTCCGCGCGCCTCGTCGGTAGTGTGATGGGTAAGTACCACCCGCACGGCGACACGGCGATCTACGACGCTCTGGCGCGCATGGCCCAGGACTTCGCGATGCGCCACCCGCTCGTCGACGGAAAGGGAAACTTCGGCTCGGTCGACGGTGACGCGCCGGCTTCGATGCGGTACACGGAAGCCCGCCTCGCGCCGCTGGCGATGGAGCTTCTGTCGGGGATCGACGAGGAGACCGTCGACTTCATCGCCAACTACGACGGCGAGGAGCAAGAGCCCGTCGTCGTGCCGGCGCGCTTCCCGAACCTGCTCGTCAACGGCTCGACCGGGATCGCGGTCGGAATGGCGACGAACATCCCGCCCCACAACCTGGGCGAGGTGATCGACGCGGTGATCGACGCGATCGACGAGCCCGATATCACGCCCGCCGGGCTGATGAAGCACGTCAAGGGTCCCGACTTCCCAGGCGGCGGAATCATCATGGGCTGGCAGGGGATAAAGGACGCGTACGAGACCGGGCGCGGCTCGATCAAGGTCCGCGCGAAGGCCACGATCGAGGAATCGAAGGCAGGGAAGACGCAGATCGTCGTCACCGAGCTCCCGTACATGGTCTCCGGCGACCGCGTGCTGGCGAAGGTGGCGGAGCTCGTCGACAAGAAGGTCATCGTCGGCATCACGCCGAGCGCGAAAGCCGTGCGCAACGAATCCAACCGGCAGGGCCTGCGCCTGGTGATCGAGCTGAAGCGCGACGCGATCCCGCAGGTCGTGCTCAACAACCTCTTCAAGCACACGCAATTGCAAGATTCGTTCGGCGTGAACATGCTCGCGCTCGTCGACGGTGTGCCGCGGACCCTGAACCTGGCGCAGGCGATCAAGGTTTACATCGCCCATCAGGTCGACGTCGTCACGCGGCGCACGCGCTACCGCCTGCGGAAGGCGGAGGAGCGGGCGCACATCCTCGAGGGCTTGCTCGTCGCCTTGAAGAACCTGGACGCGGTCATCAAGCTGATCCGGGCGTCGAAGGACGCCGACGAAGCCCGCACCGGCCTGATGAAGAAGTTCAAGCTGACGGAGGTCCAGGCGACCGCCATCCTCGACATGCAGCTGCGCCGGCTGGCCGCGCTCGAGCGCCAGAAGATCGAGGATGAGCACAAGGAGCTGATGGCGAAGATCAAGGAGTACAAGGCGATCCTCGCCGACCCCGCGAAGGTGCGGAAGATCGTCAAGGACGAGCTGCTCGCGATCAAGGAGAAGTTCGCCAGCCCGCGCCGCACCGACATCCGCGCCGACGAGGCCGACATCAACGTCGAGGACCTCATCGCCGACGACGAGGTCGTGCTGACCGTAACGCGGTCGGGCTACATAAAGCGCGTCCCTGCGAACGTCTACCGCACGCAGGGCCGCGGCGGGAAGGGCATCCGCGGGGCCAAACCCAAGGAAGGCGACATCGTCGAGCACCTCCTGACGACGACGAATCACGCGTACGTGCTGTTCTTCTCGAGCCGGGGGAAGGTGTACCGGATCAAGGCCCACGAGATCCCCGAGAAGGATCGCACCGCTCGCGGCATCTCGATCCGCAATCTGCTGCCGTTCAGCGGCGAGGATTCGCTGGCGGCCGTGATCGACACGCGTGACTACGAGACGCACAAGTTCCTCGTGATCGCGACGAGGAAGGGGATCATCAAGAAGACGAATTTCTCGGCCTACGACTCGTCGCGGCGCGACGGCATCATCGCGGTGAAGCTGCGGCCCGACGACGAGGTCGTTTCGGTCAAGGCCACATCCGGCGAGGACGAGCTGATCCTCGTGTCGCGCAAGGCGCAGGCCGTGGTGTTCACCGAGACCGAAGTGCGTCCCATGGGCCGCGACGCGTCGGGCGTGATCGGGATCCGTCTCGGCCTCGAAGACGAGGTCGTCGCGTTCGACGTGGTGGATCCCAACGGCGAGCTGCTCGTCGTGACCGACAACGGGTTCGGAAAGCGCACGCTGCTCACCCAGTACCCACGTCATCACCGCGGCGGCAAGGGCGTGCAGACGGCGAAGCTCACCTCCCGCCGCGGAACCATCGCGGGCGCCGCGGTCGTGCGGCCGGGACACGAGGTCTTCCTGATCTCCTCCGGCGGCGTCGTCATCAAGATCGCGGCGAAGGACATCTCTCGCATGGGTCGTGGCACCCAAGGCGTGCGCGTGATGCGTCTCGGGCAGGGCGAGACGGTCTCGGGGATCGCTCGCGTGGTCGCCGACGAGGAGGCCGGGGTCGAGGCCTAGGCCCCGCGCATGCCGCGTGGCCTACCGGATCCTCGAGCACACCGCCGACATCGGTATAGAAGCGACCGCCCCCGACATCCCGAGCCTCTTCTCCGAAGCCGTCCGGGCAACCGCTTCGGTCGTCCTCGACGGAGAGCCGCCACCGGCCTTCGATCGCGTCGCGGTGTCGGGGGAGGCCGGCGACCTCGCCGCGCTGCTCGCCGATGTGCTGCAGGAAGCCCTGTGGCGTTTCGAGGCGCAGGGCTGGCTACCGGTCGACGCTGAGCTCGAAGTGTCGGGAACGACCGCCGCGGGAACGTTTGGTGTCGTGAACAACGTTACGGTCGGCGGACCGGCGATCAAAGCCGTTACCTACCACCAGCTGCTCGTCGAGCGGACCGGCGAGGGCTGGCGCGCTCAGGTCTACTTCGACGTGTGATGAAGACGCGCAGCGTCGGACCGTTCGAATGGGAAGTGCCGATCGGCGAGGTCGCCGGTATGCGCGTGCCGGGCCGGGTGTTCGCGGACGACGCCGGGATCGCCAAGGCGCGCGACGACCGTGCGCTGGAGCAGGTGGCCAACGTCGCGACGCTCCCCGGGATCGTTCGAGCCTCCTACGCGATGCCGGACATCCACTGGGGATACGGCTTCCCGGTAGGCGGCGTCGCCGCCACCGACGTGGAGGCCGGCGGTGTGATCTCGCCCGGCGGGGTCGGGTTCGACATCTGCTGCGGCGTGCGCCTGCTCCGCAGCGACCTGTCGCTCGCCGATGTGAAGGACGTCTTGGCGGAGTTGAGCGTCCGGCTCGGACGGCGGATCCCGCGCGGCGTCGGCACGAAGGGGATCCTTCGTCTCGACCGGCGAGAGCTGCGCGGCGTGCTCACAGAGGGCGCGGCCTGGCCGCTCGGGCGAGGGCTCGGCTGGGAGTCGGACCTCGAGCGTTGCGAGGACAACGGCCGGCTCGCCGGCGCGGATGCGGACGCCGTGTCCGATCGCGCGTACGAGCGCGGCGCCCCGCAGTGCGGCTCGCTCGGCGCAGGGAACCACTTCCTCGAGGTCCAGGTCGTCGATCTGATCGCCGACGCCGGGGCGGCGGAGGCGTTCGAGCTCGCGAAGGGGACGGTCTGCGTGATGATCCATTCGGGATCGCGCGGCGTCGGGCATCAGATCTGCACCGACCAGCTCAAGATCTTCGACGTGCTCATGCGACGAACGGGCATCGAAGTGCCCGACCGCCAGCTCGCGTGCGGACCGGTTGCCGCTCCCGAAGCCGAGCGCTACCTTGGCGCCATGGCGGCCGCCGCCAACTTCGCTCGTGCCAACCGGCATGCGCTCGCGCACGAGGTTCGCGAAACGTTCGAGGAAGTGGTCGGGCGCAGCGCCGAGTCGATGGGGATGCGCCTCGTGTACGACGTGGCGCACAACCTCGCCAAGATCGAGCGCCACGAGGTAAACGGTCGCGAGCGCGACCTGTGCGTCCACCGGAAGGGTGCCACGCGGGCGTTCGGGCCGGGTCATCCGGAGCTGATCGACCGATACAAGGCGGTGGGCCAGCCGGTCATCGTGCCCGGCTCGATGGGGACGAGCTCTTGGGTGCTCGTCGGTACGACCGAGGGGCGTGAAAAGGCGTTCTGGTCCACCTGTCACGGCGCAGGACGCGCCATGAGCCGCACGCAGGCCAAGAAGCGGATGGGAGGCGACCAGGTACGGCGCGACCTGGAGGAGCAAGGCATCCTGGTCAACGCCACGCATCCCGGCCTGCTGGCGGAGGAAGCCCCCTACGCGTATAAGGACGTAACATCGGTCGTCGACACCTGCGAAGGAGCGGGATTATCCAAGAAAGTGGCTCGGCTCCGCCCACTGGCGGTCATCAAGGGGTAGCCACGGCCACCCCGGCTCGCGGCTATTCGCACGGCTGGCGCCGAGCCCGGCTCGTCCTCCGCAAGATCGATCCGTGGTCGGTGCTGAAGTTCTCGCTCCTGTTCTACTTCTGCCTGCTGCTGATCATGC
>JBBDRM010000137.1:851-3362 GCA_040905475.1 Actinomycetota bacterium | reverse complement strand
CTTAGGATGGATGACACCAGCAGAGAAGCTAGCGGAGCTCGTTGCGACCACCGGTTGAGCCCGCCCCCGCATTCGGGTCATCGCAGCCCTCGTCGGCGCTCTCGCCTTCACCCTTTTCCCCAAGACGAGCGCACTCAGATCCGACGAGGGCTCGCTTCTGTCCTACACGAACGCCGAGCGGGCGAAGTACGGGAAGGCGACGCTCAGTCTCGCGAGCGACCTCGTCGCCGTTGGCAGCACAGAGCGGCGATGGCGAAGAAGGCCGCCATCTACCACAACTCCAGCCTCGCGAGCGACGTCGACGGCTGGAAGAAGATCGGCGAGAACGTGGGTCGCAGCCCCTCCGCGAAGGCCGTGCATGACGCGTTCATGGCGTCGAGCTCGCATCGAACCCATATCCTCGACGCCGCCTACGATCGGATCGGGATCGGCGCGGTGTGGGGGCGGCAGCGGGTCGAACAAGATGCTCTACATCACGGAGATCTTCGTCGATCGAGCGGGCGGTACCCACTCCGTTTCCAAACCCAGGTACGTTCCCAAGAAGATCGTCCCGGCACGGAAGCCGCCGAAGCGGAAGCTCACTCCGCCGCCCATCCTGGTCCCGCTGACGGTGGACCTCGTTGCTCCGGCCCGTCGCAATAGACGCCGAGCCGGGGCTGGCACCGGTCCCTGCCGTCGCGAAGCCATCGGTACGCTGACCAGCGCGTTCGGCGCTCGCAGGTCTCGCTAGGAAGGGAACCAACCCCCGCGAGGCGAAAACGTTTCGACCGACCGACTCGCAAGGAAGGAACGATGGTCATGCCTCGACGCGCTGTGCTGGCTGGTGCTCTCGCCTTGACGCTCGCGCTGCCCGGACTGGCTTCGGGTCACGCCGAGCGGCCGACGCCGTCCCCCGCCCGGGAAGGCTCGGTGCCCGACCCGAACCGGATCCCGACCGCCATCCTGGACGTGTGCAAGAAAGATGAGTGCCTGTTCGAGCACATCCAAGCAGCCGTCACCGCCGCACCCGACGGCGCGCTGATCCAGATCTGGCCGGGCCTCTACAAGGAGGAGCCGAGCCGGGCGCAACCAGTTCTCGACCCCGACAACGCGGACGGCACCTATTCCTACGAGCATCAACTCGAAAACCCCAACTCCCAGAACCTGATCGCGATCGTCGGCAAGAAGAACATCACGCTGCGCGGCATGGGAGCGAAACCGCTCGACGTGGTGATCGATGTCGAGTTCAAGAAACACGTAGGTATCCGCATGGATCGCGCCGACGGCGCGATCATCCAGAACCTCTCCATGTTCCACGCGTTCGACCACGGCATCTACGTCATCGACCAGAGCGGCTACCTATTCGACAACGTGGTGTCGGGATTCAGCCGCGACTATGCCTTCCTCATGTTCGCAACCGACCACGGCCTGACGCAGAACTGCGAGGCGTTCGGCGCCGGAGATGCGGGCATCTACCCGGGCGGCGCCGCCAACACGCCTGGCCGCTTCTCCAACGAGATCGCCAACTGCAAGAGCCACCACAACGTGATCGGCTACTCGGGAACGCACGGAAACTACGTGTGGGTTCACGACAGCGAGTTCTATGACAACGCGGCCGGCCTGACTTCCGATTCGGAGACCGACCACCCGAACTACCCGCAGGAGCACCTGCTCCTGGAGCGCAACAAGTTCTACGACAACAACTTCAACGTGTACGCCGAGGACTCCGACGTCGTCTCGGTCTTCGGTGACGGGCTCTACATCCCGGTCGGCACCGGTGTCTTCCTCGCCAGCGGGAATGAGAACCTGGTGCAGAACAACGACATATGGGATCACGACCGGTACGGAGTCTGGATGGCGACCGGACAGGGGATCGTGGTCGGCCCCACGAGCGACCCGCCGGCCGCACCGTTCATGAGCACCGGCAACCGCTTCATCGCGAACCGCATGTACCCGCCGGCCGGCGCTTCCGGTGGGCGGAACGCGATCGACTTCGCATGGGACGGCGGGGGTCTCAACAACTGCTGGCAGGACAACGTCGGCTCGCCGGAGGGCGCCGCGGTTACGAGCGACGCGCCGTTCCTGCCGCCCTGCGTCGACCCGGCGACGGGCAGCCCGATGCCGGTCACCGCCGGGATCCCCTATCCCCTGAACTCGCTGCACCAGGCGGGGCTCCTGTTCTTCGAGGGGGAGCCGATCGCATGCGTGATCGACCTCGGTGGCTGTGTGTGGGGGCCTGGGCCGAAGCCTGAGAACGCCCGCAATACTCCCGAGGGCTATCAGCCACCGCCGACACCGCCGACGTGCGGTCCGAGCACCTGCGGGGCGAGCGCCGCGTCGGTGAAGGGAGCGAAGGTCGTCACTTTCCGCGCGGAAGCCTCCGCGCTTCCGGCGACCGGCGTGCCGGCGACGACGAGCGCGGCGCTGGCGATCCTCGGTTCGGCCGTTTTGATCGGCTCGCGGGTGCGGCGCCGGCGCTGAAACGCGATCTCGAAGTGACTGCGGGGGGGGGGGGGGGGGGGGGGGGGGGGG
>JBBDRM010000137.1:0-841 GCA_040905475.1 Actinomycetota bacterium | reverse complement strand
CCCCCCCCCCCCCCCGCAACGGTTCCCCCACCTCTACGCCGTACCTTCGATCCTCGCCTTGATCTTCTCGAGGTCTTTCATCAGTCCTTTCGGAGCGAGCCTCTTGATCACCGGTTTCGAGAGCCTCGCGGACATGGCCGGCTTCGTGAACTCCTGACCTTTCGTGACGTTGGTCGAGCCGGTGCCCTGTTCGGCGAGCTCGAACCAGTTGCGGACGTCTCCCGCGTCGCCCGTCACCTCGACGGTGAACTTCTTGCCGGGGACGTACTCCGTCACCGTCACGTGGTCGGTGTGTTTGCCGAATTGCTTGCCGCTCGTGTCGAACGTGCTTCCGACCCCGACCGGTCCCTGCGAGGTCTGGCGGACCTCGTTTCCGAACTGACCCCACTCGGGAAGCTTCGTGAGATCCGACACGTAGGCGAACACCTTGTCCGCCGGCGCGTTGATCACGATCGTTTGCTCGAACCTCATGTCTTGCCTCCCAACCTCGGTTTCCTAGTCCCAGTCGAAGCCAAACCAAGCACCGCCGTCAAACCCGGGCCGGACCCAGCGGCAGACCCGGCACGTCCGACCGCGAGCGGAACAGCGTGCCTTTACGGTCCGGGTGCTCGGTGTTGTCTGCCGTTCCTATGAAGAGATCACGCAGATCATCCCCGCCGAACGACATCGTCGCGACGAACGACGCAGGAACGTCGAGCATGCGATCGAGCGAGCCGCCCGGCTCGAATCGCGCGACGCCACCACCCTGCGCCAGCGCAACCCAGACCCCGCCGGCCTCATCGACGGCGAGGCCGTCGGTTGAGCCCTCCGGCGCGCTCGCGAACACCTCGGCGGCGCCGCC
>JBBDRM010000136.1:18642-87359 GCA_040905475.1 Actinomycetota bacterium | reverse complement strand
CGAAGAAGCCCATCGAGATGACCTTCACGCCGTGCGCCTCGAGCGGCAGCATCATGCCGTTGAAGGACGTCGGACGGCCGCTGACGCCGAGCATGCGAGGGATCGAGAACCCCCAGACGTCGCAGTCGACCACGCCGACCTTGAAGCCCTGCTGGGCGAGCGCCACGGCCAAGTTGGCCGTCACCGACGACTTGCCGACCCCGCCCTTACCGGAGGCGACCAGGATCGCCTTGGTTCGCGTCCCTTCGCCCCAGAAGGCGATCGGCCGGTGCTGACCCTGCGGTTGCCCGGCCCGGAGCTTGCCGACCATCGTCTGGCGCTGATCCTCCGTCATGACCCCCAGGCGAACCTGAACGGCCTTGACGCCCTCCAGGGGCGCCACGGCGGCGGTCACGTCTCGCTCGATCCGGTCCTTCATCGGGCAGCCGGGAACGGTCAGGAGGACGTCCACCGTGACCGTGCCGTTGTCTAGCACGACGTCACGCACCATCTCGAGCTCGGTGATCGGCTTGCCGATCTCGGGGTCGAGCACCTTCGAGAGCGCGTCGAGCACCTGTTCCTTGGTGGCCATCGAGTCCTTCCGGGAGGGCGGGCGACAGGCGGGGTTACGTCCCACGTTAGCACGCCCGAGATGCCTCCTCATCCGACTGAAACCGACGGCAAGAACCCCGAGCGGCGTGACGAAGGCGAGCGCATAATGGGTAACAACCTCGTAGCAACCTCGGTGCCCCCGGGGGCGGCAGACCAAGCCGACCAGCTCCCCCACCGTCTCCCGGGGGCCCACTCTTTCAGCGGAAAGCCGCCCGGTCGAGCGGGCAGGCTACGTAGGATGGGCTCGTGGCCGTTGAGAGCATGTTCGCGACCGGACCGATCGTCGGGATCGGGCTCGCGGGCGGACGCGGCGAGCGCGCCCGGACTCTCACCGTCAAAGCCCCCGGTTACCTCCGCTCGAAGGCGGCGATGAGCTTCGTCGGCCGCCGGCTGGTGCGCTGGATCCTCGAGATCCTGACCCATGAGGGCGTACAGGACTACTTCATGGTCGCGCACGGCAAAGAGAACCGATACCAGATCAAGATGCTCATCGAGCACGGCGAGCCGCTCGGCGTGCGGGTCCGCTACTCGCGCGTTAAGTTCGACGCCCTCAACACCGGGAGCGCCGACGCGACGTTCCGCAACGCCGCGTACTGGGACATCACCGGAACGGTCCTGGTGTTCCCAACCGACTCGATAATCGATTTCGACCTGGCCGCGATGGCCGAGGCGCACGCGCGATCGGGGGCCGTGGTCACCATCGGTGCGATGGTCCGCGAGCCGATTGCCGTCGCCGGCAAGTACGGCGTGATGCTCACCGATCCGGACTGGCGGATCCAGGAGTTCGTCGAGAAGCCGACCCTCGCGGAGATCCACGAGGCGTTCCCGGCGCCGTCCGAGGCCGACTTCGATCGCATGCCGCTGCTCACTAACGCGGGCTTCTACCTGGTCGACATGACGCGGCTGCGCGAGCTGGCCGAGCATGTCGACGTGCAGGCCATGGCGGAGGAGCGGCTCGATTTCGGGCTCGATCTCCTGCCGTGGCTCGTCGGCAAGGGTGAGCTCGCTTACGCCTACCCCGTCGAACGGATCGGCGATCTCGGGAACGTGCCGGACTACATCGAGTCGATGGTCGACGCGCTCCGGGGGCGGTTCTCTTCGGTGACGCGCCTGCTCGGCGAACCATTCGACGCCGCGCGGGGGATCTGGATCGAACCCGAGTCGCTCGACATGCGCGACGCCCACGACCACACCACGCTCGGCGAGAAGATCGCGTCGGGCAGCGTGACGCTCGGACCCGGCGTGCGGATCGGGAAGTACTCGGAGATCCGCGTCGGCGCGCACCTCGAAGAGAGCAACATCGACGACGGCTGCGAGATCCACGAGGGCGCCCGGATCGTCCGCTCGAACATCCGCGACGGCGCCGCGATCGGCAGGGCGGCACAGGTGACCGATTCGTACGTCGGCTCGATGGCCGAAGTCCGTTCGCAGCCCGACAAACCGACGGTCGTCGAGCACTTCGTTGCGTTGGGGGACGAGGTGATCCTGCAGCCGGGCGTCACGCTGTCGGACAACGTGTCGCTCTACCCGCGGGTCCGCGTGCCGTCTGGTGCTCAGATCCCGGCGGGCGCGGAGATCCGCTCCGCCGAAGACGTTATGAAGTACCTCTAGAGGACACTTCACTTTCCATAACCGGCCATTTAATCGACTCGGCTCGACCGCATACTATCCGGTCCCGCCGTCGCAGACTTCCTGCGTCTCAGGAATTTCCCGTTGCAGCGGGTCGAATTTCGAATACCTCCTCTAGATCGCCCGACCTCGCCACGAACCCCAACCACAGACCTCCCACCTCGCAAACCCAAAGCGAGTCCGCAACCACAACCGGCGACCCCTTCCTTATCCGACGAAGACCGAGTCGCTTCCTGAAGAATTGGACAGCTGGAGGTACGCCCGTCGGGCCAACGGCGCCATAAGCCATCGTCGAACGTTGCAGGAACCACCTGTTTGCGATCCGATGGCGCTTCCGACCGCACCCGGCGGCCATCTGGATCGGGAGCGCTCGCATCGGAATCGGAGGAAGAAGATCGTCCGGTGACCCCAAAACGGGTGAAACCCCCCACCGGGGGGGCGTGCCTTCCACGAAGACTACGCGCCTCGATTTAGGAAGCCACACACGGTGCATCCGCTCGCCTTGACTCAAGGACGGCTACAGCGCATATAACGCCTATATGAGACAAATCGTCCGCAGGCTTGCGAGGCTCGCCCTTCCATTGGCCCTCGTCAGTTTGATCCTCATCTTTAGCCTAGTAGCTGCAACCTCGCGACAGCGCGATTTCGGGGACGGATCTCGAGTGATTCCTCGAGGCGTGCCTCAACCTCCAGTCAATCAGCTCCAGCTTGAACGTTAAGGGGGGAGCATCCTTGGGTCTGTGGATGAAGCATTCGGTGCGAGCAGCCGTTGTGGCTTTCGCGGTTTCCTTCGCATTGGTTCCGGCAAATGCCAGCGTCCCGTCGGAGGACTCGGTGATGACTGCGGCAATCCCGGAGCCGCCGGCGATTTTTCCTGATGAATTCTTGGACCGCGTCCGAGCGAAGCAGGTGGAAGCGGGCCCTGTTACCTATCCCCGCGCGAACATTTGGAAATGGGTGCCGAATCCCCTCAGCGTGCCGGTAAATGATCCAGACAGGCCCGGCCCGAACGCTCCCACAGATTCTGTGAAGAGCCCAAAGGATCTCATCCCTGCGCCGTACATCTATCCCGATGCCGCCACGGAGCAGTCGGGCGGCTATCACAAGGACTGCTTTGGGTCCACAGACGAGCCTCAACATCAGTCCCCATATGTGTTTGGTCCTGCGGGGACGTACTGCATCTACTACTACGCGAGCATCTACGTGTACACCGAGCTCTATCGAGACCGATGGTACGGCGAACAATTCCTCGACTCGAATGAGGATTCCAACAGCGAGTCACAAAGGGCTGAAGCTTTCGCGGCGTGGAAGTGTCTAGGCGTTGGCACTTACACCTACCGATCCTACTCTTACCACGAGGTACTCACGTGGTCAGGGCAGAAGGCGTACGCGTACACATGGAACGAGTCACGTTTCTACTGCTAGCGACGTGTCCGCTTAGCTCTGCGGCGATGGAGCGGGCACCTGACTGGATTTATGGGTTAGGTCACGTCGAAGCGATCCTGAGCGCTGTTAGCGGCAGGGCGCATGCGACAGTTCGCGATCTCAGACGCGACTACATCCAATGGCGAGCGGCCGCGCCGGACGGCGCTCGGAACGAGCCATTCGGGAGCGAGTGTGAGTTCGGACCGAAAGAACCACCGACAGTAGAGGCGCGCCGATCAGAGCCATCCGGTTCACGATCGCCTCCCCCCTCGGAACTGCTTCCAGCTAGACGTCGAGATCGATGTCCGCGCGGAGCACGCCGGGCTCCTCGACCCGCATCGTTGCCCCCTGTCGTCGCAGGATCTTGATGATCGGCTGGTTGTCCACGAGCACATATGCGCGGAAGCGCTCGATGCCGTGCGCGACGGCGTCGCGAGCGAGGACGTCCATCATCGTCGTGCCGAGCCCGCGGCCCTGGTAGGCGTCGATCACCGTGACGGCCGGCTCGGCGATCGTCGGATCGTCGCGCAGCCGCACGTTGCGCGCGACTCCGATCCCAGGGCTGCCGGGGTCGTCGGGCGCGAACGCGACCCACGCCTCGTGATTCTCGTGATCGACCTCGGTCAACGCGCGAAGCACCGGCGGCGTGAGCCGCTTCACGCCGCCCATGAACCGGCGGTACCGCGACTCCTCCGACAGGTGGTCGAAGCCGTTGGCGATCCCGGCCTTGTCGCCCGGCTCGATCGGACGCATGACGATGCGCGTGCCGTCGAGCAGGACGAAATCGACCCGCCCACGTCGCGTGCGAACCGGAAGCGCGTGGATCGCAGCCATCTCGATCACTCCTCGGGACGAAGGATCAGGCAGGTCGTGGTGGCGTGCGCGAGGAGGCGGCCGCTCGGATCCGTGACACGCGCCTCCGCGGTGCCGGTCCGGCGCCCAACGTGGACGATCTCCGCGCGGCAGCGGATCAGCCGGGTCTCGGCGGTGATGGGCCGGACCAGGTTCACCTTGAACTCGAGCGTCGTGTAGCCCGAGCCCGCCGGCAGTGTCGACTGCACCGCACACCCCATAGCCGAGTCGGCCAGCATGCCGGATAGCCCCCGTGCACCACGCCTATCGGGTTGTAGTGCTCCTCGCCGACCTCGCCTTCGAACACGGCCCAGCCCTCGCCGACGTCGACCAAGGTGAAGCCCAACAACGAAGCGATCGGCGGGCGGGGGAGGCGGCCCTCGATCATCGAGCGCAGGAACTCCAGCCCGCTCATGCCGCGTGCCTCCGCAGCGAGCGCCATGGGGTCTTCCCAGGTCACCTGCTTGGAGCGGAGCCGGCCGTTCGTGGGGAGCTGGTGGGCGACCGCTTCCATCGGGGCCTCCTCGGTCGGTTGCATCACGCAACGCAATCTAGCAGCGACAGTTGCATGATGCAACTCGGTACCGTATCGTGAGGTCATGAAGCTCAAGAGCTTCGCCGGGATGAACTGCACGATCGCCCAGTCGCTCGAGGTCGTGGGGGAGCGCTGGACGCTCCTGGTGCTCCGGGAGACCTTCCTCGGGACCCGGCGGTTCGAGGACTTCCGGGAACGCCTCGGGATCGCGCGCAACATCCTGACCGACCGTCTCGACCGTCTGGTGGACGAGAGCATCCTCGAGCGCCGGCTCTATCAGGAGCGGCCGCAGCGGTTCGAGTACCGGCTCACCCCGAAGGGGATCGATCTCTACGAGGTGATCCTCGCGCTCAAGAAGTGGGGCGATCGATGGGCGGTGGGGGAGGAAGGACTTCCCCTTCTCCTCCGCCACAAGACCTGCGGCGAAGTGTTCGACGTCTCACCGACGTGCCCGCATTGCGGCGAGGAGATCGACCCGCGCAGCGTGCGCTACGAGCTCGGGCCGGGCGCCGGTCCGGACGAGGTCCGCCGGTACGAGCAGCGCATGGCGGAACGTGCCGCGCGCGAAGCCGTCAGGGCCTAGAAGCCGAGCTTCCCCGCCTCATCGAGCAGCGTCTGCATGACGTGGTCGCCGAAGCAGCGATCGATCGCGAAGAATTCCTCGTACTCGGCTGTTTGCGTGCCGTACTCGGTCACGACGTTCGACAGCACGTCGAACTCGAACGACTGGATGATGTACCCGAGCGAGTCGTTCGTCTGAGCGAATACGAACGTCATCGATGAGCCGGACGTCTTCGACTTCGCGACCTCGGTGATGTTGGAGAAGATCTCACCGGGCGCGAACAGGATCAGCGCGTTCCCGATCCGGTATCCGCCGGCGAACGTCGTAACGCCCACCGCCGAGGCCGTGGTGCAGCCTCGCAAGTGGCCCGGGTCTGGGAGGTCGGGCTTCGCCCAGTGGTAGGCGCCGGGCAGCGCGCCGCCGCCTCCGGGGAGGAAGTCGCGCGCGAAGAGGCTGACGAGCCCGCCGGCGGCTAGCACCGGGTTCGTGACCGGATGCTGGATCTCCGCCAAGCTCGCGGCGACGTCGTTCGTCGTGAGGGTCGTTCCGCCGATCCCGATGTCACCGGCGATCGCTTCGGCGAACGCTTTCCCCGTGTTCTCGGCTTCCTCGTCCTCGGTCTCCCCGCCGCGGCCGCGGATCGATACGTTCCCAAGGCCGCCCTCGAACAGGAGGCCTACTCCGCCGTAGAGCCCCTCCAGACGCCGTGCGGCGGCACCCGGCCAGTCGGCGTGAAGGACGGGACCACCCACGAAGGTCGGGTGTCCCGCGTAGTTGGTCAGCGTCGCGAGCACCGCGCCGCTTCCGGCGGCCCGGGCCTGGAGCCAGGTCGCTTGATAGTCGGCGGTCGAGTAGTAGTGATCCCGGCGCTCGTTGTTGAAGTCACGGAGGACGGCCTCGCCGACGGTGATCGTCGCCCCTTCCATGTTGGAGAGCGCCTGCTTCGCGGATGCGATCACGGAGTCCCGGATCTGGTCCCAGTACCAGGTGGGCAGTCCTCCCCAGCCGCCGTAGCCGTCCGGCCCGGCGTGGGTGTGCGTCGCGCCGATCGAGATGTTCGAAGCCGGAATTCCCGTGTCTGCGGCTATCTTCGCGCGCATGTCGTTGATGCCGCACCCGTCGCAGATCTGGTCGCTGTACGCCGCGAACCAGCCGACGGCGTCGAGGATCTGCATGACGACCGTAGACTCACCGTTGGAGATCGCGATCGATCGGACCCACACGCCGCCGTCGTCGTACTCGATCGCAGGACGCACCGGCGCGGGGATGCCGAACCCGCCGAGGTAGATGCAATCCTTGGACGCGAACGGGTGGCCGTGCCCGTCGCCCGGAAGCACGTGAGTCAGGTCAAGCTCTCCGTCCTCGAGCCGCGTGCAGCCCTCGGTTTGCCACGTCTCGCCGCCGAAGAGCGTCGGCGAGGGGTAGAGGTTCGTCGCGTCGGAACCGACCAAGAAGCTCCCACCCGGGAGCTTGCCGGGCAGGTTCAGGTCCAGTTGCTGGGCCGCGAGGGCCGGAACCTGGGCCGGCTCGGTGTGCGAGGCAGCCGCCGGCGCAGCCTTCGCCGCCGGCGCCGCAGGGAGTGCCTTCGCCGGGCGGTCGGTGATCTTGCTCGTCTGTTCTTTCAGAGGCCCGAGCCCGACGCCGGCCATCGCCCCGGAAAGCAGACCGAGTCCTATGACCAGGCCGACCATCCACGACTTGAAGAAGTTGCGCATGCTGGAGCCCCCTCGTAAGCGACGCTGACGTGATCGGTTTCGACGCGGGGCGGCCCGAATCCTCCCGATCGGTCGGGTGCCGAACTTAGGTCCGCGGCTCCCAGGAGAAGAACCGGGCGGCGGCGGCGACGCCGAAGACTCCCCAAAAGGCCATGACGATCAGGTCCGAAGCCACGAAGCCCGAGCCGGTCGTGGTTCCGCTCGGGTTGTACGCGGTGATCAGGGCGTGAGAGAAGTGTTTGATCGGGAAGATGTCGGCGAAAGTCCCCAGCCATTTGGGGGTGTCGGGGCCGAGCGGAATGAACACGTCGGATACGAACAACAGCGGCAGGATCGTCGCATTGGTCACCGCAGGAGAAGCGTCCGGATTCGGGATGATCGCCGTGACCGCAAGGCCGAGGGCGGCGAACACGGCCGCGCCTGCGGCGACCGAGGCCACGAACGCGGGCATCGTCTTTCCCGGGATGTCGACGTCGTAGAGCACCCGGCCGAACAGAACGACGATCACGACCAAGATGAGAGCGATGAGCATGGCGTGCGCGATTCGGCCGAAGAGGTAGGCCCACCCCGGCAAAGGCGTTCCGCGGATCCGTTTCAGCTGTCCTTCGTCGCGCGCGAACGTTACTCCGATGGCGATGTTCGTGTAGCACGCCGTGATGACCGAGAACGCGGCCACCGCGGGGATGTAGAAGTTAGAGAGGCTCACGACCTCGCCGAATCGGTCGGTTGTGTCGCTCCCGAAGATCAGGTTGAAGATCACCAAGAAGATCAGCGGGAACGCGAACGTGAAGAAGGCGGCCGCGGGGTTCCGCCAGAAGGCGACGTTCTCATACCGGACCTGACGCAGGGCTAACTGGAGATCCCTCACGACGCCGTCTCCGGAGCCTCGCGCGTCAGCTCGAGATAGACGTCCTCCAGAGTCGGCCGCGCGACCTCGAGCCCCTCGAGGGCCATGCCCTTGCCGATCGCCCAGCTCGTCAGCTCGTGCAGAGTTCTCGTCGGGTCGTCGGTGCGTAGTTCCACGCCGGACGCACTGACGGAAGCGATGGCCTTCAGCGCTCTCGGGAGCGCCGGCGCCTCGGTGGGCAGGCGGAATCGAACGAGCGTCACGCGCTCGCCGGTTCCGGTGAGCGTCGACGGCGGACCCTCGACCACGATCCGCCCGGCCGTGATGATGGCGACGCGATCGGCTAACGCTTGCGCCTCGTCCATGTAATGCGTGGTGAGCAGGATGGTCTTGCCGAGATCCCTGAGGCCCTTCACCATCTCCCACGCGCCGCGCCGGGCCGCCGGATCGAAGCCGGTGGTCGGCTCGTCGAGGAAGAGCAGGTCCGGGTTGCCGGCGAGTCCGATCGCGACGTCGAGGCGGCGCTGCTGCCCGCCGGAGAGTCGCCTGACCCGCTCATCGCGCTTCTCGGTCAGCCCGACCAGCGATAGGATTTCGCCGAGCGGCCGCGGGTTCGGATAGAAGCCGCGGAACTGTTCGACGATCTCGCCCACGGTCAGATACGGATTGATGCTCGTCGACTGCAGGACGATCCCGATCCGTTCCTTGTAGACGCGGCCGGCGTTGGCCGGATCCTGGCCGAGGACCGACACCTCTCCGGCGTCGCGCTTCCGGTGGCCCTCGAGGATCTCGACGGTGGTCGTCTTACCGGCGCCGTTCGGGCCGAGGAGCGCGAAGACCTCGCCCTCTCCCACCTCGAGGTCGACGCCGCGGACGGCTTCGAGCGTCCCGTATGACTTGCGGAGTCCCCGCACCGAGATGGCCGGCATCGCGCGGAGCATACCCACTCATGCGGCCGGTAGGCTTTGAAGCGATGAAGGTAGGCATCGCACTCCCGCACTACGACTTCTCGTATCCGGACGGCCGCGTCGCCGACCTCGAAGCCACGATCTCATTCGCGCAGCGGGCCGAGGAGCTCGGGTACGACTCGGTGTGGATGTCCGATCACTTCTTCCTCGACCTGTCACGGTACGGCGGTCCTTCGAGGCGCTATGCCTCGCTCGAAGCGATGACGACGCTGGCGGCGCTCGCCGTGGAGACCCAGCGGGTGCGGCTCGGCACGCTCGTGCTGTGTGAGGCGTTCCGCCATCCGCCGCTGCTCGCGAAGATGGCGGCGACGCTCGACATCGTTTCCGGCGGCCGTTTGGATCTCGGCGTCGGCGCGGGGTGGTACGAGGACGAGTATCGCGCGTTCGGATACGACTTCGCCCCGGTGGCCGAGCGGATGGAGCGCCTCCGCGAGACGGTCGTGATCCTCGCCGGCATGCTGTCGCAGGAGCGATTCTCGTTCGAGGGACGCTACTACCGTGTCGAAGACGCGCCGAACGATCCGCCGCCGGTGCAGCGGCCGCGCCCGCCCGTCTGGGTCGGCGGCAAAGGCGGCCCGAAGCTCATGCGGATCGTGGCGGAAGCGGCCGACGGGTGGAACACGGTATGGCGCTGGACGCCGGATGCGTACGCGGAGCGCATCGTCGAGCTCGAGCGCGCTTGCGCTCGCGCCGGGCGCGATCCCGCAACCGTCCGCCGCTCGCTCGGCCTCTATACGGTCGTGGGAGCAGACCACGACGACCTCGCGAAGCGTTGGACCCGTACCGCCGACCGCGCGCCGATCGACGCCTCCGGGCTCGCGATGGAAGATTTCGCACGCGACACGCTCGTCGGAACGACCGAGGATTGCATCGCCCGGATCAAGGAGTTCGAGGCGCTCGGTGTAGAGCACCTCGTCTGCTCGTTCGGGCTCGTACCGTTCTCGGTGTCGGACGAGGAGCAGGTGGAGCTCTTCGCGCGCGAGGTTCTGCCGGCGGTGCGTTGATGGACCCCGGCGGCGCCGCGCGGCGAGTTCTGGAGGAGGCCGGCGAAGAGACGCTCCACTGGACGGTGGTGTGGGACCGGGCGCTCAAAGCCGGGTTCGTGAATCCGATGACGCAACCCGAGGCGCGCGACGAGCTCGTCCGCTGGCTCGCTCGAGCGGCGCGCGCCGGCGAGATCGAGAAGACCTCAACGGGGACCTACCGGATGCGCAAGGATGACGCATAGAGCGGGGCTGCGGCTCGAGCACGTTGATAGGATGCGGCCGTGCCCCGGGTTCCTCGCCGGATCCGCGCGCTCGCGCTGAGCGTGGTCCTCGGCTTGGCCGGCGTGGCGTGTGAGATCAACGTCGAACTCGTAACAAAGGTCGAACGAGACGGCAGCGGGCTTTTCTCGCTTCGTTTCGTGATCGACAAGGAGCTCGTCGATCTCGCTCGCAACGCCGGGGAGGATCCGTTCGCCGCCCTGGCGTGCCCCGCGGAGCTCACCACGGTCGGATGGACGTGCGGCCGGTCCGCCGAAGGCGGCGGCCTCACGATCAGCCTGGAACGCTCGTTCAAGAGCCCGGAAGAGTTCAACGGGGCCATGGCCGAGCTCGAGCGCATCGCCGCGGAGCAAGAGGGCCCGACGGCCCAATTCTTCACGTTGAAGATCGACCGCGAGTCGGGATTCTTGAAAACGAGATCGGTCGTCGAGGGATCGATCGATCTCACCTCGACCGGCGTCCTCGGAAATGCTCCGGAGGAGAGCCGCGCGGCGCTTGAGGCGATCGTCACCCAAGCGGCCGGGGAGTTCTTCAAGTTTCGGCTCCGCGGAGAGCTGCCGGGGGAGGTCTCGACGACGTCCGGCGATCCCGATCAGATCGACGGCGGAACCGTCACATGGACGCCGCAGCTCGGAAAGAGCCTGGCGTTCCGCGCGGAGAGCACGGCATACAACACGAGGTCGCTCGGGATCGTCGGCGCCCCGGTCGTCGCGCTGCTCCTCCTTCTCGGCTGGACGTTGATCCGTCGCAGCCGCCGCCCCGGCCCGCCGGGCGTAAGCGAGCCGCCCGTGGAACCGAGGGCGTTCCCCGATCGGGCGCCGATGCCGCCCGCCTGAGGGGGCGGCTACCCGACCGATCCGATCCCCATCTCGCGCAGGAGCGTGCGGACCTTGCGTGCGATCTCGTCGCGGATCGCCCGCACCTTCGGCATCGGAGCGCCGGCGGGATCGTCGATCCCCCAGTCCTCCTCCGCGAGCACGGCCGGACAGGCGGGATCGTCCATGCAGCCCATCGTGATGATGCGGTCCGCGGCGTCGATCATCTCCTCGGTCAGCAGTTTCGGCTTCTGCTCGGCGATGTCGTAGCCGGCGTCTCGCATCGTCGCGACTACCGCGATGTTGAGCGCCGCGACCGGCTCGAGCCCGGCGCTGATCGCGGTCGCGGCTCCGCCCGCGTACGCGTTGAAGAGCGTCTCCGCGATCTGGCTTCGGCCGGCGTTGTGGATACAGACGAACAGGACGACCGGAGGCTCCATCGGAGCGGGGGCGCTACTCCTCGCCCTGCGGAACGATCACCGGGGTGAGCATCACGATCTCGCAGTCCTTCTTCCAGCGGTCGACGGCCTTCTCACCATCGCGCAGGTTCAGGCGGCGGCCGACGAGGACGTCGCGCGCGATGCGCTCCCAATCCGCCTCCTTGGGCAGCGTCTGCGAGACGCACAGGACTTCCCCGATGCGCGACTGCACATCCTTGGACCGGACGATCAAGCGCATGTGCTTCGACGACCCCGCGAGCCCAGGGATCTCCTGCTCCCCCTTCCCGGTGAGGACGTACACGCGGCCCTGGTCGTAGCCGTACCAGATCGGCTTGGTTATCTCGGTGCCGTCTTCCTGGGGCACGACGAGCCACGCGATCGTGGACTTGGAGAGCGCGGCGTCCACCGGGCCGGGCACGACCGCACCGTACGGCGGGTCCGATTGGATCACCTCGAACGGCGTCTCGAGGAGGAGATCGTCGTAGACGTAATACTGGAGCGTGTACGTGCCGGGGCCGGGGAAGGAGGCGTCGGTGAACTCGTCGACGACGTTCTGGATGATCGACTCGCCGTCGAGTTCGTACTTGCGCTCGATGAACGCGATCGGGTCGACGTCGGAGCCCGGGATCTCGACGGCGTCCATGTACATCCCCCCGGGTCCGGATAGCTTCCGGGACACCACGAACGGGAACGCGGCGTTGCCTGCCGGCCCCAGGTAGACGACGTCTCCGGCGTCGGGATCGGTCACCGCGAGAACTGCATCGGTGACGCGGAAGTCGTGGATCGTGACGCCCACAGGGTCTCCTTCGTCGGTCGCGGCGCGATTATACGGCCCGATACACTCCCGCGGCATGGCGGTCCGTGCGAAGAAGAAAGCCCCGGCCAGGCCGCTCGACATCCGGGACGTGCAGACGATCAAGCACGACCGCGTTTTCCTGCTGTGCGACCGCCACGGCGACATCCCCGACAAGAACATGGCGGCGCTCGGGCTCTACTTCCGGGACACGCGCTTCCTGTCCCGTTACGAGCTCGAGATCGACGGGATGCGCCCCATCTACCTGCACTCCGAGGTCGACCGGAACTACTCGATGCTGGTCGAGGCGACGCTGCCGGTGACGTCGGTGGATCCCACGGGGGTCGAGACCAAGAAGAACGTCTCGGTCTCACGCCATCGCTGGCTCGAGCACGGCTTCCACGAGACCATCCGCATCCAGAACTTCGGGTCCAACCGGCGACGCGTGCGCATCTCACTCACGTTCGGCGCCGACTTCCTCGACCTGTTCGTCGTGCGCGGTTTCCGGCGCAAGGAGTCCGGCAAGATGTTGGATCCCGAGATCTCTGAGGACGGCGTGACGTTCGGCTACGACGGGCTCGACGGCATCCATCGGGAGCTCGAGATCAGATTCGAGCCGCATCCCAAACGCATCAGCTCCCGCGGCGCCACGTTCGAGCTGCGAGTGGACCCACAGTCCTCGAGCTCGATCGAGGTGAGCATCCTGCCTCGGGCCGGCGGCGAGGAGCCGCTCCACCGCACGCACGCCGAGCTCGAGCGCGACTACTCGGACTGGCGCAAGCACTGCACCCGCTTCCGCGCCTCCAACCCGCAGCTCCAGCAGTACATGGACCGCGCGGTGCTGGATCTGCGGATGATGCAGACGGACCTGGAAGGCAAACCCGCGATCGACGCCGGCGTTCCGTGGTTCTCGACGCTGTTCGGCCGCGACTCGCTCATCACCGCCTATCAGGCGCTCGGCGTGAATCCTGATCTGGCGAAGGGGACGCTGGAGACGCTCGCCGAGTACCAAGGCTCGAAGGTGGACGAGTGGCGTGAGGAGGAGCCCGGAAAGATCCTGCACGAGCTCCGCGTCGGCGAGCTCGCCGGTACCGGGGAGATCCCGCACACGCCCTACTACGGCACGATCGATGCGACGCCGCTGTGGCTCCTCATCTACGGGCGCGTCTGGATGTGGACCGCCGACCGCGCGTTTGCCGAGAAGCTGTGGCCGAACGCGCTGCGGGCGCTCGATTGGATCGACCGCTACGGCGACATGGACGGCGACGGGTACGTGGAGTATCGGAAGAAGTCGGGCGGCGGTCTCGACAACCAAGGATGGAAGGACTCGCACGACGGGATCGTCCACGCCGACGGATCGATCCCCGTGTCGCCGATCGCCCTCGTCGAGGTGCAGGGCTACGTCTTCGACGCCTGGGTGCAGGTGGCGCGCGTCGCTTCGGCCCTCGGCCACACCGACGTGGCGAAGGATCTCGAGCGCAAGGCGGCCGAGCTGAAGCGACGGTTCAACGAGGACTTCTGGATGCCCGACGAGGGCTACTACGCCGTCGCGCTCGACGGCAACAAGGAGCAGGTCAAGTCGATCACCTCGAACCCGGGGCATTGCCTCTGGTCGCGGATCATCGACCGGGCGCGCGCCACGCGCGTCGTCCGCCGGCTGCTGGCGCCGGACATGTCGAGCGGGTGGGGGATCCGCACCCTGTCCCGGCGCAGCCCGGCCTACGACCCGATCGGATACCACACGGGAACCGTCTGGCCGCACGACAACTCGCTGATCGCGCACGGGATGAAATTGATGGGCTTCGACGACGCGGCCAACAAGGTGATCGACCAGCTGGCGCTGTCCGGCGCCTTCTTCCCCGCCGGCCGCTTCCCGGAGCTGTTCTGCGGCTTCGCTCGCGAGGATGTGCCGGTGCCGGTCGAGTACCCGGTCGCGTGCCGTCCCCAGGCGTGGGCGACCGGCGCATCGCTCCTCATGGTCCGTTCGTACGGGGGCATATCGGCGGACGCGCCCAGCGGAACGCTCTACATCGCCCGGCCGACGCTCCCGCACTGGCTCCAGCGGCAGGATCTGATCGGCATGCGCGTCGGGGATGCACGTGTCGACCTCGCCTTCAACTCGCACGAGGGCGTCACCGGCTGCCAGGTCTTGCGCAAGGACGGCGAGCTCGACGTTTTGATCCGTTACTAACTTGCAAGGGGCCCAAGAATGGTTTGCATCTCATGGTGATACAGGTGCCGGATAGGAGCCCCTGGGGGTTAGGGAGGGGGTTCAGTCATCAGCTCCACGACCGGAGGAGCCGTGCCATGCTTCGTAGTACCGGAGGACCGAGGCGTAGACATCATCGAAGGGCGGAAGGTTCACCAATTGGTGCGAAAGCCTTGTTACCCACAGTGGCTCGAGCCGACGGGCGTTCCTTAGTTGCCGGATCATTGGAGCGAATCCGTATTTGGCCCGGTGGCCACGAGCGAGCTCCTCGAAGGCCACGTCAAAGCGCTGAAGGCCGGCCCACACATCGAATAGGTCGCGCGGTTCGTTCCGGTCGCTGTCGTCCAGCATGAACCACTTATTCCCCAAGATCTCGGCGAGTTGAACGACGCCTATCCTGGGCGACGGATTGGGGGAGTCTGAATACGGAAGGTCGAGTTCGAGATGTTCGACGGGAAGGTAGGGTCGATCGCCCAGGTTAATGTCGATCAGTATCTCGATGCGATCAGATCGAACAAGTGACCGTGACCAGTGTCCCTTCGGGGGTCCGAAGTCGAGTCGAAGGTCCAAGCCCGACTGTAGAGTGGCGGCATCCACCGCTTGGTCCAGAATCGCCGCCAGCTTCGGCGCGATCCTCGATGTAGTGATGAAGTCGAGATCCTCGGACAACCGAAAGTCGGGCCAGAAGACGCGAGCGAGTGCGGTACCTCCGCGGAAGACAAGCCCGTCGCCGACTTGGGCAATCGCCGCCAAAACGCAGTTCAAGACATAATCCTTCTGTATGTAGGAAGGATCTACGCCGAGTCTTCTTGCTCGCGTTGTGATTTCGTGTTCGTCGATCATGTTCGAGCCGCCGCGAACAGTCGCTGCAAGTTCGTATTGACGATGAGCTCCCACCTGCTGTTGCGCTCGTCGCCGTCTGCCGGAACGGTCTTGTCTAACGGGACGAAGCGTTTGAGGCGGCCAGTGGTGCGTTCGAGCTCGAGTAGCAACTCCGGGTCTCCGCCCGCCATCTCAAGTAAGAACCCCAATCGCTTGGTAAGAACAGGTTTGTCAAGTCGATGGACGAACCGCAAGAGTCGATCATGGTCCAGATCCCGCTTACGTTTCGCGAAGCCTCGAAAGACCTCTTCGATCCCTCCGCAGAGGTCGGGACGGTCCACGCAGTCGAGAAAGGTACGTTCTAGTTGAGCGACTCGAACGACGTGACCACCAGCCGTACGCCTTTCCTCGTGGCCAAAGAGCTTGCGTGGGATCAATTTGACGAACCTCACCTCGACCGTGCCTAGCATTAGGTTCCTGTGAGGTCTTTCAACGGCAACAAAGACGGTTCTTAGGGGATGTTGGATCATGCCGTGGAAGTCCATAGCGGTGTAGTACGCGAGGTAGTGGGGCTCTCCTCGAACCGCATTCGCGGCAGCCCAAAAGCGGTCGACACCCGCACCGGGTCCGGCTTGCCAATCCGCGGGGTGAAGGATCACGTAGAGGCCTGGCTTGACCCGTCGGACGAGACGTCTTCGGGCGAGCTGATGCCCAAGCTGATACGCCTGCGTATTTGTGAGGTCGAAGTTTGTCCGCAGGTCGGCAAGGGTGAACATCTCAATGCCTCGAGCGGCAAGGCGACCTACCATTTCGTTGTAGCCAGGCCTCTTCTTCATGCGACTTATTATAACGCGTTTATCGTAAATCCACAAGACCTGCGTAAAGAAGTCGCATATGGCGTGCTCTTGACTGGCATCTTCTTCAAATCGCAAAGAATTATATCTAAAAGGCGCCCGACCAGATGAGGAGAGGAATCTCTAGGCGCCGCGATCCACCCGCAACCGCCGGCCCTCGATGACGCCCCGGTCCGACAGGAACTCGAGCAACCCGGCGGTCAGATGCAGGTCCGCCAGCTCCCCGACGGGCACCCACCGCGCATCCGCCGCGTCGTCACCGGCTTTGACGACCGTGGAACGCGCCGTGCACACGTAGTCGAGGATCACGTAGTGGTACTCGATCGCGCCCTCGTCGTCGCGGACGATCCGCTCGGCCACACCGATGAGCCCGTCGACGTCGACGTCGACGCCGGTTTCCTCGCGGACCTCACGTACGAGGGCCTCACGCAAGGTTTCGCCGAGCTCGACACGTCCGCCCGGGAGCGACCACTGGCCCCGCGCCGGTTCCCGGTTGCGCTTGATGAGCAGGAGCGCGCCCTTGTCGACGACGATGGCCCCGACGGCGCAGAACGGACCGGTTGTCACGGCGCGAGCGTATCACCGCCCGTACCATGGTCATCCGAATGACGATCGACTGGGTCTTCCTCGACGTGGGCGGGATCATCTTCAGCGACGACTCCTACTTCACCGGCCTGTTCGAGGCGATCGCCCGGGTGGAACCGGCGACGACGCGCGCCGCGTACGACGAGCAGCTCCGGACGTTACGCACAGCTCAGGCCGAGCCGTTCACGCCGGCCTTGCTCGACGCGTTCGTTCCCGACCCTGCCCGGCATGCCGCGATCCGCGCCGACGCCGACGCGAGCTGGGCCGACCGCGGTCACCACGCGGACGAGCTCTACCCGGAGGCCCTCGAGGCATTGCGCGTGCTCGCCGGCCGTTATCGGATCGGGTGCATCACCAACCACTTCTCGTGGGTTCGCGGCCGGGCCGAAGAGGCCGGCTTCGCGGACCTGGTCGGCGCGTGGGCGATCTCGGCCGAGGTCGGCGCGGAGAAGCCCGACGCCGCCCTTTTCCGGAGCTTGCTGCGCGACGCGGGGACGAGCGCCGATCGGGTCGCGATGGTGGGGGACCGGCTCGACCGCGACATCGCGCCGGCGAAGGCGCTCGGGATGCGAACGGTCTGGGTTCTTCGCAACGAGGCTCCCGACGACCCGACCGCCGAGCAGCTCGCGGTCCCGGACGCCGCCGTGCGTGCGCTGGACGAGGTCCCGGCGGTCCTCGAACGCTTCTGAGCGCCTAGTCGCGCACTTTGCGCTCGGCGAGGATCGCTTCGATCCTCGTGCGCACCGTCGGGATGTCGCGCAGGAGCGCCGCCAGATCCGCCGCTTCGAGCTCGAACATGCGCATCGGCGTGTCGGCGGTGACCGTTGCGGTTCGGGGTCCCCGCTCGAGGATGGCGATCTCCCCGAAGTACGACCCCGGGCCGAGCGACGCCAGCCGGACGCCGGCTCTGGTCACCGTCGCGGAGCCGGTGGCGATCAGATAGAAGGTGTCTCCCGGCTCGCCCTCGGCCGTCAGGACTTCGCCGGCAAGCGCGTCCACCGGGCGCCAGCGCGGCCACGCGGGAGAGGTCTGCCTGGCCACAGCCCTCCAAGAGCGGGGGGAAGCGGAGCCAGTCGAGCGCGCTCTCGGTGCGCGGCGGCATGCGCGGGTTCCCTTCGGTGGTGTGGACCTCGGCCTCGGGCCGGCGCCCCCACGCGGACACCATCGGCACCGGGAACTGAGCCACGGCCGGATCGCCGATCAGTTGCAGCTCGCCGTCGAGATCTTTCGCGGACACTCCGCCGGCGATGAGCGGTTCGCGCAGCCGGTGCATGATCGACGCCGGCTCCATCGTCGCGCGTGAGCCGCCCCAGATCAGGCCGCTCCACATCTCGGCACCGATGTCGATGAACCCATGCGCCATGAGCTGCCCGGGGATCTGTCCGCCGTAGTGCGGGTCGTAGCCCAGCTGTTCCATATGGGACAAGAAGCCGCGGATAACCTTGGCGCCCCGGCGAGGGTGCTTGGCCGGGTAGCGGAACGGCGCGCCCGACTTGGAGACGGTACCCCAGTCCAAGTCCTCCACCAGGAGCCAGCCGCCGGGCCGCAGCGCTCCGACGATCTGCTTGAGCGCCTGGTCCGGATCCGCGATGAGCGAGAAGACCTGTCGGGCGTGAACGAGGTCGAACGCCTCCACGGGAAGCTCGTCCGAGGCGATGTCGTGCTTCCGAACCTCGAGATTGGGTTCCGACAGTGCGTCGAGGAAACGCGTGTTGACGTCGGTGGCCAGCACGTTGCCCCGGGAGCCGACCCGCTCGCTCATCCAAGCGGCGATGGAGCCACCCCCGCCGCCGACCTCGAGACAACGCCAGCCTTCGGTGATCCCGATGTCCTCGAGGTGACGGATCGTCTGCGGGTCGTAGAGCGCCTCAAGGCCGGCCAGCCGCTCGCGGAAGAGCTGCCAGGAATCGTCGAAGACGTAGACGCCCATGTCGTTCCTACTATCTCACGCCGACCATGCGACACGGAAAAGATCGTGGCGTCCGGAGAGGCCCTTGAGCTCGGTGTCGCGGGTCTCGTCCGTCGTCACTTTGCCGGCGCGCTCGCGCGCAGCCGACGAGACGAGGATCTCTCCACCACGCGCTTCTGCGGCGATCCGCGCGGCGACGATGACGGTCTTGCCGTAGAAGTCTTCGCCTTCTCTGATCGCTTGCCCGGTATGGACGCCGACTCGTACGCGGATCGGCTCGTCTGGGTGAGAGGCATTGTGCACGGCGAACGCTCGCTGGATGTCGACCGCGCATGCGATGGCGTCCGACGGCGTGGGGAACGCAAGCATGAACCCGTCACCGAGCGCTTTGACCTCGGTACCGCGGTGCACGGCAAGCCGTTCGCGCACGATCTCGTTGTGACGGCGCACAACGGCGATCCATCGCTCATCGCCCAACCGCTCGGCCATCTGCGTCGAGCCCTCGATGTCGGAGAAGACGATCGCCACGGTGCCGTCGGGCGAGGCGTGCTGCTGCAGGTCGGGCCGTTCCATGCCTACGATCGACGCCACGGCGTCGATCGATGTTTCGACGGTAGACGGATCGATGCCCTGGGCGGCCATCTTGTCGACGAGCACCCGCTCGATGAACACAGCGCCGGCGCCGCCTCTCCGGTAGAGGTCGAGTGCCTGGGACAGCTTCTCGATCGCGGCGCCGTGATCGCCGAGGTCTCGTAGGGCACCGCCCCACGAATGGAACGTCGCCGCCTGCTCGAAGACCTGGTCTACCCGCTCGAGGATCTCGACGGAACGCAGGAAGTGTCCAGCCGCGTCCTCGTATCGGCCCCGGGCGGCAGCAAGCTTGCCTTCGACACGAGCGACGATCCCTTCCTTTCCGCCATGGCTGTCGCGCGCGAACAGCTCCCTGCATCGGTTGATGTGCCGTTCGGCTTCATCCGGACGCCCCGCGTCCACCTCGACCTCGGCCAGGATCATTCGGTTGCTGACCTCGGGCCACACCCAGTCGCGGTCGATTGCCAGCTCGAGATCGGGGGTGAGCAGATCTCTGGCGGCATCGTAATCGCCGCGGTACCGTGCGATGAGCCCCCGGAATCCGCGCGCGCCTGTAGGCGTGATGTTCTCCCTGCGCGTCATCCCCATGTCGACGGACCGCCGCAGCACGGCGTCGGCGGCCTCCCAGTCGCCTTCGTACATGAGCAACCATGGCTCCACGAACGTCCAATCGAGATACACGTCGGTGGCAGCGCGCGCTTCCGCGAGCCGTCCGCGCATGATCAGCGATCCGGCCACCATCTGCTCAAGAGCTTGGCGCTGGTTCGGTGCCTGCTCGATCCGCGGCTTGGCGAGCTCGCGTTCCGCGGCCCCGGCCATGCGAACGGGATCCCAACATCCGATCCCGTACACGCCGGCGAGGCACCAGCTCGCTAGGAACGACGCGAAGAAATGATCGAGACGGTCCGCCTTCTGCCATGCGTCCTCGATCATCCGGGCGCCTTCGGTGAGTTCACCGAGAACGGCGCGGAACCACCCGACCACCGTCTCGGCCATGGACTCCATGACCTCGTTGCCCAGCGCGGTCCCGACCTCCAGCGCGCGCGACGCCATGTCGAACCCTCGGCGCGGCTGGCCGTCCCACAATGCCGCGGACGCGTACCCCATGTAGAGATACCCGAGCGCCTGCGTCGGGATCGTCTCGTCCAGCGCGGTACGGGCGGCGTTGAGATGCTCGTGTGCGAGGGGAACGTCCATGGTCTCCGGGAAGGTCGCACGCAGGAACCCGAGCCGGATGTGTATTCGTGCGGTGCGGTCGCCATCGCCGAGCTGCTGATACAACTCGAGCGCGCGCTCGAGATAGCGAACGCCGAGGCTCAGATCGAGCCCGACCGCGTACATCACCGTCCCAAGCCGCTCGAGCAGACGAGCCCGCACTTCCGGCGTGGCGCCCTGCTCTTCCATGAGCTCGAGCGCGGCCTGCATGTGGGTCGCAGTCTCCTCCCACCCGAAGATCGTCGCAGCCGCCGCTGCGGCGCGGAGCGAGTACTCGATCGCTTTCTGCGCGTCGGCCGCCGCGCCGGCGAGCCGGTAGTGCACGGCGAGCGGCGAGACGTACGGGTCGACGTTGCGGGCGTGGACCTCCTCCATCGCTTGTGCCGCCTTGAGATGCAACCGTTGCTTGCGCGGGAGCGAAAGTTCGTCGTAAAGCGTCTGGCGCACCAACGCGTGTGTGAACATGTACGCCGGTCCCGAGCGTCCCGGCGCGTCGACGATCAGCTGATGCTCGAGCGCTTCCTCGACCGCTCCGAGCAGCGCGTCGTCGTCGAGCCCGCTCATGAGGCCGACGACCGAGAAATCGAACTCGCGCCCGAGGACGGCGCCGTGCGATAGCGCGACGTTACAGGCCTCGGACAGCCGAGACAGCCGCCGTCCGATGACCTCCTTGATCCCTTCCGGGATGCCGAGATCCTCGATTCGGTCCGCGCCGATCGCCCATTGATCGCCGCGCCGGTAGATGCCGCCGGTCTCGACCAGGTGACGGATGATCTCCTCGATGAAGAACGGGTTGCCCTCGGACTCTCGATGGATCGCTTGTGCCAGGGGGGCACCACGCGGGCCGAGATCATGCTGGGCGCCGGCCTCGAGCATCGCCGCCACCTCCTCGACAGACAGCCCTCGCAGAAGGACACGTTCGAACGAGTGCTCTCGACGGAGCGAAGCGAGCATCTCCGATAATGGATGTCGCCGGTCGAGCTCGATGTCGCGATAGGTCCCGAGGATGATAAGCCTGCTTGCCGGGACCTTGCGGGCGAGGTGCTGAAGGAGAAGCAGCGACGGCTTGTCCGCCCAGTGCAAGTCGTCCAGAAGGAGCACCAGCGGCGTCGTTCTCGACGCAGCTACGAGGAAAGACGTCACGCTTTCGAACAACCGGAACCGCTCCTGCTCGGGTTCGACCTGCGGCGCCTCGGGCAAGTCGGGGATGCGCTGACGGATCTCGGACACGAGCTTGGCGACGTCGGCTGCGCCGTCTCCAAGTTCTTCGCGAAGCGCTTCGGGTGTTACCTCGGAGATGTACGAGCGGATCGCCTGCACGAACGGGATGAACGGAAGCGATGCCTCGCTCTCGTAGCACCGGCCGATCAGCACTTGGGCGCCGCGCAAACGGGCGTACACGCCGGCTTCCTCAGCGAGGCGTGTCTTCCCGATCCCAGGCTCGCCGACGATCATCAGCATCGACCCCCGCCCGCCCATCGAGCCCTCAACCGCGTCACGCAGCGATGCGAGCTCGCGCTCGCGCCCGACGAACCGGAGCCAGGCCGGGGTCGCGGTTCCGGACGTGGCGCGTGCGGTCTGGGGGAGGGCGGCGGCGGGCTCGTTCGTGGTGAGGCTCTGAGCCGATACGGCTTCGAGCCGTTCGCGTACCACCGTCGCCGACTTCGGCCGGTCCTCCGGAGGCTTGGCCAGCAGATCCAGCACGAGCTGCTCGAGGCCGGGAGGCAACTGCGACCGGTGCCAGGTGGGCGCGACCGGCGGGGTGTTGATGTGTTGTGAGATGACCGCGATGGCGTCGTCGCCGAGGAAGGGCGGGCGCCCGCACAGCATCTCGTACAGCACGCAGCCGAGCGCGTACAGGTCGGCGCGCACGTCGGGGTCGCGGCCGGTCGCCTGCTCGGGCGGCATGTAGGCGACCGTGCCGACCATCATGCCTTCACTACTCAGTCGCGACCGGTCGAGCGCGACGGCGAGCCCGAAATCGCCGAGCATCGCCGTGCCGGATTCGGTGAGCCATACGTTGCCGGGTTTGAGATCGCGGTGGACCACGCTGCTGGCGTGCGCGTGTTCCAGTGCGCGGGCGACCTCGGTGCCGATCCGGATCGCCTCCTCGATCGGAAGGCGCCGTGCTTCGGTGCGATCGATCAGCTCCGCGAGCGATCCGCCCCCCATGTACTGACTGACGATGAGCGGCCGGCCGTTCTCGTCGGAGATGTCGTGGACGGTGACGATGTGCGGGTGGTCACCGAGGCGAGCCATCGCCTTGGCTTCGCGCCGAACCCGTTGAAGGCCGATCTCGTCGAGGCCCTCGGTCTTGACGAGCGCGACGGCGACCTCGCGATCGAGCCGCAGGTCGCACGCCAGGTAGACGCGCTTTCGGGCGCCTTCGCCCAGGAACCGCACGACCTCATATCGGCCTTCCGCGAACGCCTCGGGTTTGGGCGGGGTTTCGGCCGGAACCGCATCGAGCTCGGCGCCGCACGCGTCGCAGAAGCGCGCGCCGTCGCGGTTCGGCTGTTTACAGGAAGGGCAGTCCATGCTCATCCCTCCCCGGCTCGGTTGTCCGGTTTCTACCACACTCGCCCAGCGGCCGGCTGTGGCGATGTTCACTCGACCGTCCTACAGTCCCGGCATGGACCCGATCGGTTCGGTCGCCCGGCTTCGCCGGTACCCGGTGAAGTCGATGCTCGGCGAAGACGTCGAAAGCTCACACGTCACCGAGCGGGGGTTGCTCGGCGATAGAGCGCTCGCGATCGTCGACCGTGAGACGGGAAAGCTCGCGAGCGCCAAACGGCCAAAGATGTGGGGATCGCTCCTGAGCTTCAGTGCATCGTTCGCCGGCCCGCCGTCGGCGGCCGGATCGCTCCCTCCGGTCCAGATCACCTTCCCCGACGGCTCGGTGCGTTCGAGCGATGACCCATCGATCGAGGACGCGCTCACGGCGACGCTCGGCCGTCCCGTTCGGCTCGCGGCATCTCACGACGAGATGCAGTACATCGAAGAGGTCTGGTACGGCGAGCTGAAGAACGGCGCCGAGCCGTACGGCCCCGTGATCGGCGAAGAAGACGGGGAACAGCTCATCGACGTTCCCGCCTCGCTCGCCGCGCTCGAGGGCTTCTTTGACGCGGCCGCCATCCACTTCATCACGTCGGCGTCGCTGCGGAGCCTCGCCGATGCTGCGCCGGCCAGCCGGTTCGAGCCCGAACGGTTCAGGCCGAATCTGGTGATCGACGTGCCCGGCGCCGAGGGCTTCATCGAGAACGACTGGGCGGACCGCGTCGTCGAGATCGGGAACGTCCGGGTCAAGGTCCTCATGCCGGTCCCGCGTTGCGTGATGACGACGCTGCCGCAGGGCGACCTGCCGGAGGACCGCGAAGTGCTTCGGACCGTCGCCCGCACGAATCGCACACAAGCGCTCGGCAAGGACTATCCGTGCGCGGGCGTCTACGCGACCGTAGCGCAGGACGGAGAGATCCGGGTGGGGGATCCGGTCCGGCTGAGCTGACGTTCAGTGACTCGTCGTCGACGAGAACTTGAAGTCGCGGATCTTCAGCGCGGGCGCGCGTGAACCGCCGAAGAAGAGCTCGGTCGAGATCTCGGTCTTATCGCCCACCGCCTCGACGTTCGACAGCGCCTCGAGGGTGTTCTGCGTGTAGCGCAGATTCTTCACGCCGTGCTCGATGCGACCGTCCGAGATCAGGAACGTGGCGTCGCGGGTCATCCCCGTCAGAACCGTCTCCTTCTCGTTGACCACGTTCGAGTAGTGGAACCTGGTCACGAGCAGGCCGCGCTCGGTTGAGGCGACCATCTCCTCGACCGTGCTCGTCCCCGGTTCCATCCGGAGATTGAGCGGGATGGGTCCATACGAGTTCGGCGGCGGCAGCCCGTGTCCGGTCGAAGAGACCCCGCCCTTCTTCGCCGTGGCACGGTCCCAGACCACACCCTTCGCCATGCCGTGGTCGATGAGGACCACGCGCTGCGCCGGCACGCCTTCGAAATCGAACGCCAAGCCGAGCGAGTCCTCGGCGATCGGATCGTCCACGATCGTGATCAGCTCGGCGGCCAGGGCGTCCCCGATCCGCCCGCTCATGAAGGAGCGCTCCTCGAGGAACGCCTTCGCGCCGAGGCCCAGGTATCCGAGGAACTGCATCAGGGTCGACACCGCGGCCGGTTCCAGGATCACGGTGTACGCGCCGGGCTCTATGGGCTTCGGGTCGCGGCTGCGTTCGGCCTTGTCGACCGCGCGCGTCGCGAGCGATGTCGGGTCGAGATCGGAGAGACGCCGCTCGAGCCGTTCGGCGTACCCGCTCGAATCGTCGGTCATCGCCAGCACCGAGATGCCGGCGCGCGTGGTCCGGCCGAAAGCCCGTACCCCCGTCGTCGACGTGATCAGCACTTCGTCGGCGACGGTCTCGACGTAGCCGGCGCCCTCCATCGTGCCGGGGACCTCCGACAGCGCGTGGCGGACCGCTTCGGCTCGGTCGGCCGGCGTCGCGGTCGCCGTCGCTTCGTCGAAGCCCTTCTTCTCCGGGAACGAGGCTGCCGGCGCCAGCCCGGGGAAGTCTGGGTCTCCCGGGGTGACCCGGGCGATCGCCACGGCATCTTCCGCCGCTCGCCGAACCGCCCCGGGTTCGAGCGAGTGCGTGGATGCCACGCCCATCTTCGTCCCGTCGACCACAGCGACCACGCGGAACTCCATATCTTCGCGCCAGGTGTTCTGATGGATCCGCGACGATGCGAAGCGGGTCAGCCCGCCGATCGAGTGGATCGCGATGACCTCGACCCCGTCGGCTCCAACGGTGAGCGCGGCGTCCGCTGCCTCGGCGAGCCGCTCACGTCCGAGCTCTCCAGGGATCACCCGCGAACCCCGACGTTCACTTTGCGGAAGCGTGCCGGCGCGGTGCCGTGTGCGACGCGCGCCGTTTGGCCGGGCTGCCCCTTGCCGCAGTTTGGCGTTCCCCACACTGCCCACTCGTCCCGCCCCGCCACCGCGTCGCATGAGGACCAGAAGTCCACCGTCTTGCCCGCGTAGTTCGGGTTCCGGAACATCCGTCGCCGCTTCCCCTTGCGGATCTCCCACGCGATCTCACACCCGAATTGGAAGTTCACGCGCTTGTCGTCGATCGACCACGATTGGTTCGTCGACATGAATACGCCGTCGTCCGTTTCGCCGATCATCTTTTCCAGCGAGGAGTCGCCGGGCTCGAGATTGATGTTCGTCATGCGGATCAGCGGGATCACGTCCCAGCCGGACGCACGCATCGTCCCGTTCGAGCGCGCCTCGCCGATCTCCGGCGCGGTTTCGCGCGAGGACAGGAACTGCCGGAACACGCCCTCGGTGATCACCTCGGAGCGCTGCGCCTCGACGCCCTCGTCGTCGAACCCGAAGGAGCCGAGTGCTCCCGGTGTGGTTGCATCGGCCGTGATGTCGATCACCTGCGAGCCGTACCGGAGGTTCCCCCGGTCCGGCGGCGCGAGGAACGAGGTGCCGGCGTACGCGGCTTCCATGCCGAGCACCCGATCGAGCTCGATCGGATGACCGATGGACTCGTGCACCTGCAACGCGAGCTGCGGACCGTCGAGGATGAGCGTCGTCTCCATCGACGGCAGCTCCGGCGCCTTCAGCAGCGCGACGGCTTCCTCGGCGATGCGCTGTGCGTTGCCGGTCAGGTCCATCGCGCGGATGTGCTCGTAGCCCATGCACGCGAAGTGCCCTCGGAAGGAGTTGGGATACGAGCGCTGCTGAACCTCGCGCTCGCCCCCCCCCCCCCCACGGATCCCGGCTCCCGACTGGGTCAGCGTCTGATCGATGCGTGTGCCTTCGCTCGTCGCCAGGAAGGAGGATCGGCGCCATAGGTCGATGGACGCCTCCGCGATCCCGAGGCCGGGAACCATCTTCATGCGGCCAGCCGCGTCGAGCAGCAACGCGATCTTGTCCTCGAGTGGGACCGCGAACGGATCCTCCTCGATCGCGGTCGTCCACGACGCCCTCTGGGGGGGCTCGTCCGCGAGGCGGACCGCCGGCCCCTTGACCGCCTGCGACGATCGGGCGATCTCGACGGCCAGGGCGGCCGCCCGGTCGATCGACGAGGGATCGAGGCGAGCGCTGCCGGCGAATCCCCAGGCGCCGTCGACCAGCACGCGAATGCCGATCCCGGCGGTAGTGCCGCGGTCGACGCCTTGGACACGGTCGTCCCGAACGTCGATGGCTTCCCACTCTTCGTTCAGGAAGCGCGCGTCTGCGTAGCCCGCCCCGGCGGATGCGGCGGCATCGAGAGCGCGCTCGACCAGCTCCTTGATCCCTGACTCAGCCCCCATGCGGCGGTGGAGCCTACCGTCCGCCGTGGCCCGGGCCAAGACCCCGCGCTGCGCAGCGATGCGACGGCGAAGAGCGAAGCGGCTGATGGTACGCTCGGTGGGCCCGCGAGCCCGGAGGCGAGAACGTGGACTTCGACCTCACGCCCGAGCAAGAGCTCATCCGCAAGACCGCGCGCGACTTCGCCGAACGCGAGATCGCGCCGGTGGCGCGCGACTACGACCGGTCGGAGGAGTTCCCTTGGCCCGTCCTCGAGAAGATGAAGCCGCTGGGCTTCCTGGGCGCCTCGATCCCGGAAGAGTACGGGGGGATGGGACTCGACTCGATCGCGTACTGCCTGGTCATCGAGGAGATCGCGCGCGCCGACTCATCGATCCGCGGGATCCTCAGTGTGAACTGCTCGCTGGTCGGGACCGCGATCGCGAAGTGGGGAACCGAGGACCAGAAGAAGGTGTGGCTCCCGAAGCTTTCCGCCGGCGACGCGATCGGGTGCTTCGCGCTGACCGAGCCGGGCGCCGGCTCCGATCCGGGCTCGGCGCAGATGACGGCCGTGCGGGACGGCGACGACTACGTGCTGAACGGGACAAAGATGTTCATCACCAACGGCACGGTTGCCGGCCTTGCGCTCACGTTCGCCAACGCAGACCCGTCGAAAGGGGCGAAGGGAGTTACCGCGTTCTTGGTGCCGGTCCCCACGCCTGGCCTGAAGGCGATCGAGATCAAAGGCAAGCTCGGCCTGCGAGCCGCCTCGACCGCGGAGATGGTCTATGCCGATGTTCGCGTGCCGGCGACGGCGGTGCTCGGGGAAGTCGGAAGCGGGATGAAGGTGGCGTTGGGCGCCCTCGATCAAGGGCGCGTGAGCCTCGCGGCAGGCTGCGTTGGGATCGCGCAGGCGTGCCTGGACGCGTCGGTTGAGTACGCGAAGCAGCGGGAGCAGTTCGGCAAGCCGATCGCCGGCTTCCAGCTGATCCAGGAGATGCTCGCCGACATGCTCGTCGAAGTCGAGGCGGCGCGGCTCCTCGTGTGGCGCGCGGCCGCGCTCAAGGACAAGGGCTCGCGGAACACCATCGAGGCGGCCATCGCAAAGTACGTCGCCAGCGAGGCCGCGGTGAAATGCGCGAACCTGGCCATCCAGGTGCATGGGGGCTACGGCTACATCGACGAATTCCCGGTCGGGAGATACCTGCGCGACGCCCGCGTGACCACGCTCTACGAAGGGACCAGCCAAGTGCAGAAGCTGCTGCTCGGACGACACCTCACCGGCGTCAACGCATTCACCTCTTGATGCGCATCGACCTTCACGTCCATTCGAACAACTCCGACGGCGCCTTCCCGCCGGCGGAGGTGGCGAGGATCGCGCGCGAGGCGGGGCTCGACGCGATCGCGCTGACCGACCACGATTCGATGGCCGGCCTCGGCGCCGCGCGCGAGGCCGGTGAGGCCCTTGGGCTCACCGTGTACGACGGCTGCGAGATCTCGGCCGTCTGGCAGGGCGGCTCGGTGCACGTGTTGGGCTACTTCATGGATCCGAAGCACCCGCGACTCATGGAGGAGCTATCGGCGATCCTCGACGATCGAGAATGGCGCGCCAAAGGCATGATCGAGAAGCTGAACGCGCTCGGCGTGCCGGTGACGTTCGAGCAGGTGCGCGCGAACGCCAAGGGCGAGGCCATCGTGCGGCCGCACGTGGCGCAAGCGATGGTCGATCTCGGGGTCATCAAGAGCACGGTCGACGCGTTCACGACGGACTGGATCCTCGAAGGCGGCCGCGCGTACGTCGAGAAGAAGGCGCTCACCCCCGAGGCGGCCGTCGAGCTGATCGGAGAGGCCGGCGGCGTCGCCGTTCTCGCTCATCCCGTCTGGCACCCGAAGAAGCCCGAGGAGCAAGAGCGGTTCCTCGACATGCTGATCCCGCTCGGGCTCGCCGGGATCGAGGTCGATCACCCCGACCACGATCCGCCGACCCGGGAGCGCTTCCGCGCGCTCGCGCTGAAGACGGGTTTGCTCGGCACCGGCTCCAGCGACTACCACGGCAACGATCACGGCGGGAAGATCGGTGAGAACACCACCGACCCCGAAGTCTTCGAGCGCCTTGCCGAGATCGCCCACTCGAGAACGGGTACGTAGATGCCGCGTGCGAAGGCGAAGCCGGCGGCCCTCGAGCCGATCATCTCGCTGAACCCGGCGACGCTCGAAGAGATCGGCCGCGTCATGCCCACGCCGCCGTCCGATCTCGACGCGATCGTCGCCGAGGCGCACCGCGCCCAGCGCCGGTGGGCGTCCCTGACGCCGAAGGAGCGCGGGTTCGCGATCAAGCGAGCGTCGGATTACGTCCGCTACAACCACGCGCAGATCGCCGAGCTGATCGCCCGCGAGAACGGAAAGCCGCTGACGGAGGCCTACCTCATGGAGGTCCTCCCTGTGGTCGACACCTTCGCGTACGTCGCACGTCATGCCGCCAAGATCCTGGAGCCCGAGCGCGTCCACGACCCGCAGCTCTTCTACAAGACCAAGAAGCACTATCTCGAGCGGCCGCCGATCGGTGTCGTGGGGATCATCTCGCCCTGGAACTACCCGTTCACCATCCCGGCAGGCGAGGTGGCGATCGCGCTGGCGGCAGGCAACGCCGTGATCCTCAAGCCGGCGCCGATCACGCCCATGGTGGGGGAGTGGATCAAGAAGGCGTTCGACGCCGCCGGCCTGCCGGCCGGGCTGCTCACCGTTGCGCACGGCGATGCCGAGATCGGGCAGGCGATGTGCCAGCACCCCGGCATCGGCAAGATCTTCTTCACCGGCTCGGTGGAGGTCGGCCGCAAGGTCGCTTCGGTGTGCGGGCCGATGCTCAAGCCGTACGTCCTGGAGCTCGGCGGCAAGGACGCGGCGATCGTCTGCGCCGACGCGGACCTCGACCGCGCGGCCCGGGGAGTGCTCTGGGGCGGCGCGGCCAACGCGGGCCAGACGTGCTCCGGCATCGAGCGCGTGTACGTCTCGGATCGGATCTGGGATCCGTTCCTCGACCGCATCACCGCGCTGGCGGAACAGCTCACGCCCGGCGACCCGCTCGATCCCGCGACGCAGGTCGGGCCGTTCGCCGCCCCGGAGCAGTACGACATCGTGCACGGGCAGGTCGAGGACGCCCTCGTGCGCGGCGCGAAGCGACACACCGGCGGCCCGGCCGACCCCGGGATGCCGGGCAAGTGGTACGCGCCCGCGGTCGTGACGCAGGTCGATCACACCATGCCGCTGATGCGCGACGAGACCTTCGGGCCCGTGATCCCGATGATGCCGTTCGCCGACGAGAACGAGGCGGTGACGCTCGCCAACGACTCCGAGTACGGGCTCGGCGCGTCGGTCTGGTCGCGCGATCGGGCGCGCGCGGTCTCACTCGCCCGCCGCCTCGAAGCCGGAAGCATCTGGGTCAACGATCACATGTACTCGCACGCGGCCGCACAGCTGCCGTGGGGAGGCGTGAAGAAGTCGGGCGTGGGCGTCACACACTCGAAGCACGGCTTCTACGAGACCACGCAGATGCGCATGATCTCCGTCGACGCCGGACGCTTCACCGCGCCGTGGTGGCATCCCTACGACGAGCGTTTGCGAGCCGGCTTCACTGGGATATTGGAAACGCTGTACGCTCCCGGCATCGCCGGGCGGCTCGGTGCGGCGGTGCGCCACCGCAAGGATTGGCGGGGCTTGATCGACCGGGTCAGGGAGATGGGACGGGGAGCGTTGTGAGATGGCCGCACCAACGCTGATCTTCATGCACGGCCCCATCGCCGGGCGCCGCGTCGAGCTGAACTCGGACGAGCTGACCGTCGGGCGCGCGGCGCAGAACGACCTGACGCTGGAGGACCCGCTGGTCTCGCGGCTGCACGCGATCTTCATGCGCCGCGGCGACGTGATCTTGCTCGAGGACCTCGGCAGTCACAACGGCAGCTACGTCAACAACGAACGCCTCCATCAGATCCGTCAACTTCACCATGGCGATACCATCGTGCTCGGCTCGAGCCGGGCGATGTACGAGGATCCCTCGCTGATAACCGAGGAGAACACCGTCGTTTCCGAGCCGACCGCGTTCGCCGCACAAACCTTCACGCAGCGGCAACTGCAGGTCTTGCGTCTCCTTGCGCGAGGCCTTGCGAACAAGCAGATCGCCGAGCGCCTCTTCGTCAGTGAGCGCACCGTGAAGGCGTACCTATCGAGCATCTTCGAGAAATTACAAGTACAGAACCGTTCGGGCGCGATCACCGCCGCCCTGCGGCTCGGCCTCATCGACCTACCCGAGGAGAACGAGTCGAGCGAGACCTGAGCCCTGCCCGGTCGCGACCGGTGTCCTAAGCGCGCTCTCGCCAAACAGAACAAATCGGCCTGCTGCGGCTGCCGCCTGGGCTGATATGTAGTCGTTTGCTCCGCCGCCGAACACTCCCACTTTGGTCGGGCGTGCTCAATACTCACCTACGGTACTCATCATTTCATTTTGCCGAGCGACGTTGGGGACGCGCTCGGGAATCAGGGGCCTTGGGGGACGGGCGTCGAGCCGTCCGGCGCGAAACGGAGGAATGGCCATGCACTCTCGCAAGCTGATCGCACGTCTCGTCGCCGTCTTGCTCGTCGCCTTGGTGGGAGCGACCTTCGCTCCGCTCCCGGTGCTGGCGGCACCGATCGTCTTCATCGACGAGGGCGGGGCCAACGACAATGACGGACCCGGCCAGAAAGACCTCACGCGGCACACGGTCGATACCGCCGGACTGCCGAATACGATCGCCGTCACCTGGAACTGGGACATCGTCACGATATCGGGGAACAACACGGCGGACGGGTGCGCACTCTTCGACACCGACGGCGACGGCCTGGCGAACAGCGCCCTTTGCGTTACGTGGGGTGGAAGCACTCCCACGCAGATCGCGGGCAGCCCTCGCCTTTTCACATGCAACGACACCCGGGCCGATCGCTGCGCGGGTGCCGTGCAGGTCCCGGGGACTCCCGAGTCGACGTGTAGCGTCGCTGTGACGAACACCGATCCGTTCGGCCCCAACGTTCCCAACGGGCCGGGTACGGCCTTTCCGAACGACACGACTGCATCGTGCACGATCGTGCTGGCGGAGATGGGCGCGGGTGCGGAGCTCCTCAACACGTGTTCGTATCCGTCTGCCCAGCCGAATTCCGATCCGTCGGACTGCGTCCTGATCCCGCGCGACGCGTTCATCAAGATCGTCAAGGTTGCGACGCCGGCCGAGGACGGGACGGACTTCAACTTCAACCTCACACCGCCGGGCGGACTCTTCGCGACGATCGACGGTTCCGGCGAAACGGCGTTCCTCCCCGTTCGGTCCGACGTCCCGGTCACCCTCACCGAGGTCGTGCCGACAGGCTGGACGCTCGCGAGCATCTCATGCACCGGAGGTGGCCCCGTCGTCAGCAAGCCCTCGGTCACGGTCGATCTTGCTTCCGGTCAGCAGATCACCTGTACCTTCACCAACAATAAGCTCAACCCGTCGCTGACGATCAACAAGGAAGGAACGCTCGCAACGGGATCCGACGGTGCCACTCCCGGTGACGTGATCTCCTACACGTTCCTCGTTACCAACACCGGAGACGTTGCCTTGACGGGCGTCACGGTGACCGATCCGCTTCCGGGTCTGTCGGCGATCAGCTGCCCGGCGACGACACTTGCGGTCGGTGCGTCGATGACCTGCACCGCCACGTACGCGATCACGCAGGCGGACATCAACACCGGCTCGGTCACCAACACCGCCACCGCCGACTCGACCGAGTCCGGGCCGGACTCCGACACCAACGTCGAGCCGATCCCGCAAGCTCCCGCCATCGACATCGACAAGGAAGGCACCGTCGCGCTGGGGTCCGACGGTGCTACGCCGGGTGACGTGATCTCCTACACGTTCGTCGTCACCAACGTCGGGAACGTCACGTTGACCGGCGTCACCGTTACCGATCCAAAGGTGGGTCTGTCGGCGATCTCGTGCCCCGGAACGTCGCTCGCGCCGGCCGCGTCGATGACCTGCACCGCTACCTATGCGATCACCCAGGCCGACATCGATGCGGGTTCTGTCACGAACACCGCAACCGCGGATTCGACCCAGTCCGGGCCGGACTCCGACACCAACGTCGAGCCGCTCCCGCAAGCTCCGGCGATCGACATCGACAAGGAAGGTTCGCTGAACGAAGGCGGGAATGGTGCTACGCCGGGTGACGTGATCTCCTACACGTTCGTCGTCACCAACGTCGGGAACGTCACGTTGACCGGTATCACCGTCACCGATCCGCTCTCGGGTCTGTCGGCGATCTCGTGCCCCGGAACGTCGCTCGCGCCGGGCGCGTCGATGACCTGCACCGCTACCTATGCGATCACGCAGGCCGACATCAACGCAGGTTCGGTCACCAACACGGCCACGGCGGATTCGAACCAGTCCGGGCCGGACTCCGACACCAACGTCGAGCCCATCACTCAGACCGCCGCGATCAACCTGGACAAGGAAGGAACACTTGCCCTGGGCGGGAACGGATCGGCCAACCCCGGTGACGTGATCTCCTACACCTTCGTCGTCACCAACACCGGGAACGTCACGCTGACCGGCATCACCGTCACCGACCCGAAGGTGGGCCTGTCGGCGATCTCGTGTCCGGCAACCGCGCTCGCGCCGGGTGCGTCGATGACGTGCACCGCCACGTACACGATCACCCAATCGGACATCGACGCGGGTTCGGTCACCAACACGGGCACGGCAGACAGCACGCAGTCCGAGCCTGATTCCGACACCAACATCGAGCCCATCCCTCAGGCGCCGGCGATCGACACGCAGAAGTCGGGCGTCCTCGACGACGGGTCCGACAACGTGGTCAACCCCGGTGACAAGATCAACTACACGATCACCGTCACCAACATCGGCAACACCACGCTGACCGGCGTTACGGTCGTCGACCCGCTGGCCGGGGTACTCGTCTGCACATGGCCGGGGGCTACGGGCACGCTCGGGGTTGGACAGGCAGTGTCGTGCACCGGCAGCTACACCATCACCCAGGCGGACATCGACGCGGGCAACGTGCACAACATCGCGACGGGCGACTCGGATCAGACCCCTCCAGACGACGATGAGTTCGACGTGCCCATCACTCAGACTCCGGCGATGTCCGTCGTCAAGTCGAGCGTCAACGCCGACGAGAACGGCAACGGCCTCCTCGACGAGGGCGACACGCTAACCTACGTCTTCACCGTCACGAACACCGGCAACACCACGCTGACCGGTGTGACGGTCTCCGACGCCGTCCCGGCGCAGACGACCTACGTGTCGTGCACCGGCGGTTGCGAGACCGATGGTCCTCCGGTCACGCAGGTGAGCTGGGCCATCGCCGCGCCGATCGCGCCGCAAGCTGCGGTGGCTGTGTCGATGACCGTGAGCATCAACGCCGCCCTCTCGTCCTGCCAGATCTGCAACACCGCTATGGGTGACAGCGCTCAGACCGCGCCGACCCCCTCGAACCAGCTCTGCCTCATCGTCACCCCTGGAGCCCATCCCGAGCTGGCACACGCCAGCGGCAACGCGTACGCGGCCAACGTGGGCGTGGACATCCTGGGGATCGACGAGACGCTGATCCCGGTGGACAGCGTTCAGTCGGGCGTCGGTGCGGACAGCGATGCGGATTCCTTGCTGAGTGTCAGCCTCTTGCCGCCGACGGGGAATGTGCTCCGCGCCGGTCTGCTCCAGACGACCAGCTCGAGTGTGGTTTCGGAGGAGCCCGCCCGCGCATCCGACACCGGCACCGCGGAGGTGCTCGGCGTGAACATCCTCAACGGGGTCGTCACCGCCGACGTCGTGCGCGCAGTGGCGTCGGCGACGGCGGACGGCAGCTCCTCGACGACGAGCTCGCTCGGATCGACCTTCAAGAACCTGAAGGTACGGGGCGTCGCGATGAACAACGTGGCCCCGAACACCACGGTCAGGCTGCCGGCGGCCCTCTTCGGGGCGGGGAGCTACGTGCGGCTCTATGAGCAGCTCGTTTCCACGGCTCGTCCGGCGCCCGGCCAGCTCTCGGGCGGAACCTACGCCGCCGACATCGCGGTGAACATGATCCGTGTCCACGTCACCAACATGGCGCTGCTGGGCAGGGTCGAGATCGTCGTGTCGCACGCGTTCGCGCACGCCGACTTCCCGCAGATCACCCTCTGCGGAGGCGGCGGCCTGCTTCGGGCCGTCAGCGGGCACGCCTTCATCGCTCACGCTGCGATCAATCCCGACCTGCTGAGTGCGACCGTCGGCTTCGTCGGCATCCCGCCGTCCGGCGGGTCGGACCACCAGGCTCTCGATGAAGCCGACATCCTGGACGGTTCCGTGGTGGATGCGGCCGCGGCCGATTCCGACAGTACCGGCTTCATCGCACCGGCAGGAGCTTGGTCGTCGAGCTACGCCGAGGCCGCCGACGTCTGCGTCCTCAGGACGGACGACGGATGTACGGTCGGCGCGACTCTCGTCCGCTCGCAGGCGAACAGCACCGCGGGTGGTGGGATGGCGTTCTCCAACCCAACGGGGACGCAGCTCGTGGGTCTGGTCATCGCCGGGACGCCTATCAACGTGACGCCGCCCCCGAACACCGTCATCGAGCTCCCGGGGATCGGCTTCGTGATCCTGAATGAGCAGCTTTGCGACGGCACCGCTGCGCTTCCGAGCTGCTCGGGTACGACGAGCTCAGGGCTCACGGTCCGGTCGATCCGCGTGGTGATCACGGCCGCGGAGGCCCTCATCGAGGGCTTGGGCATCGAGATCATCGTGGCCGAGGCACACGCCGACTCCTTCGCCGCGGTGTAGTCGCGGGGGTGCCGGACGGCGGCGCATAGACGTCGTCAACGAAGCACCATAGTGACGAGAGACCCCGCAGGGGGTCTCTCGTCCGGGTTTTCGGCTCCACCTATATGCTTCTGCCGTGGCCCGGCGCGACGACCGGCTGAGGGTGGGCGTTCAAGATCCGACGCGCCCCCCGCACACCGTTTCGCGCATCATGGCGCGCGTCGCCGACCGGGTCCGGTTCGATTCCTACTGGCTGATCGATCATTTCATGGGCGTCATCCCTCCGGGCATGTGGTCGAAGGACCTCACACCGGCGGCCAGGCTGATCAAGGATCCCGACGAGTTCTTCGACCCGTTCGTGGTGCTCGGCGCGCTCGGTGCACGGACGAAGCGGATCCGGTTCGGCGTCTCGGTCACCGACCCGATCCGGCTCCATCCCGCGTCGATCGCGCGCGCGGCCCTCACGCTGCAACACACGACGAAGGGCCGGTTCATCCTGGGGCTCGGCGCCGGCGAGCGCGAGAACACCGAGCCGTACGGCCTGTCGATGACCAAAGCCGTGACCCGTTTCGAGGAAGCGTTGAAGGTGATCCGGCTGCTCTGGTCCTCCCGCGAGCCCGTCCACTTCGCGGGCGAGTTCTTCACGCTCCAGGGCGCTGCGCTCTCGCTCCGTCCGTACCTGAAGCGCCCTCCGCCGATCTGGGTCGCCGCGATGGGGCCCCGCATGCTCGACATCACCGGCCGCTACGGCGACGGCTGGATCCCGCACACGCTCTCGCCCGATCGGTACGGGATCGCGTTGGGGAAGATCCGCGACTCCGCGGCGGCGGCGGGGCGTGACCCGATGTCGATCACTCCCGGCCTCGTCGTCACCGGGATGATCGACGCGTCGCACGACGCCTGCCACTCGGCCCTCGAGTCGCCGGCGCTGAAGCTCGGCGCGCTCGTGCTCGACGCTGAGGCGTGGCGTGAGGCCGGCGGCATCCACCCGTTCGGCGAATCGTTCGGCGGGATCCGCGACTTCATCCCGACGCGCTACTCGCGCGACGAGACGATGGCCGCGATGGAGAAGGTTCCGTGGGAGATCGTGCACGCCCTGTTCCCGCATGGCAGCCCCCAGGACATGGCGGAGCTGGCCTGGAACTACGAGCGACGCGGCCTCAAGCACATCATCTTCGAGAACATCACCGCGATCGCAAAGCCGCAGAAGGCGCTGTCGTCGTTCACGTCGCTCGTCCGGACCGCCCGGCTGATCCGTCGCGGCGCCTCGTGATCGAGCCGCAGGACGACCACCCGCATCCGACCGGCCCCGAGCCGGCATGGAGCGAGTCGTACTACTTCAACTTCTCCGACCCGACGACCGGGCTGGCGGGCTTCACGCGCATCGGCTTCCGACCCAACGAGGGACAGGCCGACGGGAACCTCTTCCTGTTCCTCCCCGAGGGCGGCGCGGTCGCCGTGATGAACCGCGAGCCCACGACGGCGAATCCCGAAGTGGTGGCCGTCGGCGGCCTGAAGTACGAACGGGGCTTCGACCTGACTCGATGGGTGGTCGAGTGCTCCGGCAGCGCCATCGCGGTGGAGCAGGCATCGGACCTCGACATCGCCGAGACGCGAGGACGGAGCGCTGGTGGGCGGATCGTCCGCGTCCAGATCGCGCTCTCCTACGTTGCCTTCATGCCCCCGTTCGGCACGAGCGGACGCACGCGGCGGACCGAGGACGCCGACGCCGCCGCGAAGGCGGTCGCCACCGGGCACTTCGAGCAGGCGTGCCGCGTCAAGGGCGTCGTGAAGGTGGGGAACCGTCGCCTCGAGGTCCAGGGGATCGGCGTTCGGGACAAGTCGTGGGGACCTCGGGATTGGAGCGCGGTCTGGGGATGGCGCTGGTTCTCGATCCCGTTCGACCGCGAACGAGCCCTGGGGGTTCATTCGCTGATCCTTCCCGGCCGCGAGGTTCAGGCGGGATGGGTCTGGCGCGACCACCGCCTCGTCAAGGTCAAGCGCTTCACGCTCGACTCCGATTTCGACGGCCGCTTCCACCGCGCGATGCGCATCGTGGCCGAGGACGTTGAAGGAACCAAGTACGAGGTCGAGGGCGCCGTCCGCTCGGTCATCCCACTACGGATCGGAGCCACGCGAGTCGCCGAAGGCCTCACCGATTTCACGATGGACGGCCGGACCGCGACCGGCATCGCGGAATATCTCGACAACACGCGGAACGCCTAACGGAGGCGCAACGCCGTCATCACCCCGTCGCGCGTCGGGATGATGACCGACAAGAAGTCGGGGTCCTCTGAGACCAGGTGGTTGTGCTCCTTGATCGCCTCGGTCCACCCGGGCCTGACGTCGTCATCGACGACGTCCTCGGCCACTCGGCCGCTCCAGAGCACGTTGTCGCAGAGGTAGAGCCCGCCGGGCCGCACGCGTTCGCGCGCTGCACGCCACGCGTCCGGGTAGCCGTGCTTGTCGATGTCGTTGTAGACGACGTCGAACGTGCCCGGGGTCGCGGCGAGCATCTCGACCGCGTCGCCGACGTGGTACCGCACCCGATCCCAGAGTCCGGCGCGCGTCAGGTAGTCCGAGGCCTTGCGCTCGTTTTCGGGGTCGCCATCGGTGCAATGGACCTCGCCGGTCGGGCCGACCGCTCGCGAGAACCAGTACGCGGAGTAGCCGTACCCCGAGCCCAGCTCGAAGACGCGCCGCGCGCCGATCGCGCGCGCGAGAACCTCCACGGTCACACCGACCATCCGTCCGATGATGGGGAAGCCGCGCTCCTCACCTTCCTTCTCCATCTCGAGGAGCACCGCTCCGTCGTGGCGGGTCAGCAGGGAACGCATGTAACGCTCGACTTCGGCGTGAACGATCTGCAGGGTCATGGCGGCCTCCCCGGTCGGAGTCTGCAGGCATCGTAGTCCAGGCCTTCCGATAGACTCGCGGCCGTGCCGGGTACGGAAGCCGCAGAGCTCGACGCCGCGATCTTCGATCTCGGCGGGGTGCTGACTACCCCGGTCCTCGAGTCGTTCGCCGACTTCGAGAAGGATCTGGGGCTGCAGCCGGGAGAGCTGGTCAAGACCTTCCGTGAGCACTACTCGAGCACCGACGGCTCTTCCGATTTCCATCTGCTCGAGACCGGACAGATCACCGAGGCCGACTACTACCGGCGGCTGGGCGTCAAGCTCGGCGAGATGGGCAGCACGATCACGATGCCGGAAGATCCGGCGGAGGTTCGCAAGAAGCTGTGGGGCCGGATCCGCCGCAACGACGAGATGATCGAGACCGCCCGGCGGATCAGCGAGCACTACAAGGTCGGGCTGCTCACCAACAACGTGAAGGAGTGGGGCGGCTGGCGCGAGTTCTATCCGACCGATGTGTTCGAGGTCGTCGTCGACTCGAGTGAGGTCGGGATGCGCAAGCCCGACCCGCGCATCTACCGGCTGACCTGCGAGCGCCTCGCCGTCCCACCGGCACGCGCGGCGTTCGTCGACGACATCGAGGACAATGTGGTCGGCGCGCGCAACGTGGGCCTGGTCGGGATCCGATTCACCACCAACGGCGAGGTGATGGACCGGCTGCGGCCGTTGTTCCCGAAGGCATTCGCGGCGGGGCGTTGACGATGGGCGACGTGGGCATCTCAGCGAAAGCCGCCTCGTTCACCGAGTCGGTGATCCGCGACATGACCCGGCTCGCGATCGCGCACGGCGCGATCAACCTCGCGCAGGGCTTCCCGGACTTCGCGTGCCCGCAAGAGCTGAAGGACGCGGCCAAAGAAGCCATCGACGCCGACATCAACCAGTACGCGATCACCTGGGGCGCGCAACGCTTCCGCGAGGCGATCGCCGGGAAGTTCGAGCGCACCTACGGCATGGCCGTCGACCCGAACCGGCAGCTCTGCGTCACCTGCGGGTCGACCGAGGCGATGATCGCGGCGATGCTCGCGATCTTCGACCCGGGCGACGAGGTGGTCGTCTTCGAGCCCTTCTACGAGAACCAGGGACATTCCACTTCCGCTGGCAGAAGGCTTGTGGCCTAATCCTTTGGCGACTCCTGCTGGGCTTGCATTCGTCGACGACATTGAAGACAACATCAAGGAGCTTGCGGTCGGCCTCGCCGGCATCCGCTTCCCGACCACCGGCCAGCGGCTTTGCCCGTTGTTGCCGAAGCGTTCGCGGCGGAGTGACCGTGGGCGGGACCACATTCCCACAGCCAGTGGTGGAGGGCGGCGCTGACTCCCATGGTATAAGCCAGATATGATATGATTTGGGCTGTATGCGCCAAATGATTAACTCGGCGTCGGGAGGGGGCAGGATGAAACGGGCGGCGCTCGTGGCGCTTCTGATGGGTCTGGTGTTGACATAACTCCCAGCCCAAGGCGGTATCAAGCTTCACACGATGAGGTTCGTCGCCCGTGTGCGGGACGCCGCTGGCCTCGTCCCGTTGGGGTGTGAGAAGGCGTTTAACGTCTGCGGTTTTGCAGGCGCAGGCGCCCCGACAACTGCCCAAGAAGAACAAACGATCTACTGCTGGCACGAGGATGAGTTTCAGCGATCACCTGATTACGTTGGGGTGATGGATATGGGCGTTAAGGCGTGGTGCAGCGCGGAAATGAACGGCCTGAGCGCAGCAGGAGTGGCCTGGTATTGGGACCCTGGGCGTGGATGGGAGTTCATCGCATCGATAGGAGAGATTGGTTAGGAGGTCCATGGTCGTCCTGCCGTCCAACACGCAGGAGCGATCAACTGCCGCCAGCAATACGAGAGTAAGGGAGTTTCGCAATACTGTCGCGGTGATTGGCATTGGGAGGCCGATTTCCACCTCGTGCTTTGGCCAGGTTGGTACTGGGCGTCGTATCCTACGCCGGAATGTGGCTTGGACTATCAGCCGCAGCGATTGATTTGCCATTACGACTATTACCTTGGATTTTGAGCCTCGATAGGGAGCCTCCGACGGAGGAATCCTCGAAAGATCTTCCTACGAATCTCCCATTTCCCAAACCTGTTCGAGTTCTGCCGTGGCTGTCGAGAATCACCCCACGGGAGGCGACGGAGGCTACGTTCCTTCTCAGCCTGGAGATTTGGTCAGACCGATTCAAGATAGGGTATGCGTTGATTCCAGGGAGCCCCCGAGACCCTTCATGGCGCGTCGAGGCGAGAGACGACCTAAACAACACATACACATTCTTGGGGAGATCATATGAGTCGGACGCCGTCGCCCTAACCGGACGGTGGACTTTTCGACCACGGCTTTCACCAAAGGCAACGACCCTGTTCCTTTCCGTTGGCCGCCCGGACTGGCCCCGTCCATTAACCGCTAAGCTGGCTTTGAGCCGAAGAAGCTGAGCTGAACCAGGGCATTGACGGCCTCGATTAGCGGGACGCATTCTCCGTGAGCGCTATCAAGGAACCTGTCTATGAGCGATTTCTCGATGGGCGAGATACGGATCTCCGCCAAGGCTGCGTCCTTCACCGAGTCGGTGATCCGCGACATGACCCGGCTGGCGATCGCGCACGGCGCGATCAACCTCGCGCAGGGCTTCCCGGACTTCGCGTGCCCGCAAGAGCTGAAGGACGCGGCCAAAGAAGCCATCGACGCCGACATCAACCAGTACGCGATCACCTGGGGCGCGCAACGCTTCCGCGAGGCGATCGCCGGGAAGTTCGAGCGCACCTACGGCATGGCCGTCGACCCGAACCGGCAGCTCTGCGTCACCTGCGGGTCGACCGAGGCGATGATCGCGGCGATGCTCGCGATCGTCGACCCGGGTGACGAGGTGGTCGTCTTCGAGCCCTTCTACGAGAAGAAAGGACATTTTTGCAGGTCAGGGGGCCAAGGATGATATCGGCTAAGGCGGCGTCGTTCACCGAGTCGGTCATCCGCGACATGACCCGGCTCGCCATCGCCCACGGCGCGATCAACCTCGCCCAGGGGTTCCCTGACTTTGCATGCCCACAAGAACTGAAGGACGCGGCCAAGGGCGCGATTGATGCCGACTTGAATCAATACGCAATCACTTGGGGTGCCCAGAACTTCCGTGAGGCCATCGCCGCGAAGTTCGAGCGGACGTACGGGATGCGTGTGAATCCCGACACCCAGCTTTGCGTCACCTGTGGCTCGACCGAAGCCATGATCGCCGCGATGCTGGCGGTCATCGACCCCGGCGACGAAGTGGTAGTCCTTGAACCCTTCTACGAAAACTACGGGCCAGACGCAATCCTGTCCGGCGCGACCCCGCGCTATGTGACGCTGCACGAGCCTGACTGGACCTTTGACGAGGGCGAGCTAGCGGCGGCGTTCAACGATCGGACGCGCGGCATCATCCTCAACACGCCGAACAATCCGACGGGGAAGGTCTTCACACGCTCGGAGCTGGAGGCTGTCGGCGCGCTCTGCCAGAAGTGGGGGGCGGTCGCGTTCACTGACGAAATCTACGAGCACATGACCTACGAGGGTCACGAACACGTCCCGCTCATCACCATCCCCGGCATGGAGGACCGCACCGTTACGATCAACGCGCTCTCGAAGACCTACTCGGTGACTGGCTGGCGCGTCGGATGGACTGTTGCATCGCCGGAGCTAACGAGCGGCGTCCGCAAGGTTCACGACTTTCTGACTGTCGGCGCTGCCGCCCCGCTGCAAGAAGCCGGTGCAGTGGCGATGGGACTCCCAGACGAGTACTACGCTCGGCTGGCGAAAGAGTATCTGGAGCGGCGGGACCTCATGCTCTCGATCTTGGAAGGCGCGGGGTTCAAGACCTACAAACCGTACGGCGCTTACTACATCATGACCGACATCTCCGGCCTGGGATTCGACGATGACGTCACCGCTGCGCGTCATCTGACCAAGGAAGTCGGAGTCGCTTCGGTGCCCGGCTCGTCGTTCTACAGCAAGCCCGAGCTGGGACGGACGAAGCTCCGGTTCTCGTTCTGCAAGAAACTGGAAACGTTGCACGCCGCAGGCGAGCGACTCGCGCGCCCCTGACGAACACAACGAAATTTCGTTGTCCGGTTCGTCCGACATTAGGTTTTCCCGCTCTTGTGCTGAACGCGGCCCGCGACGGATGATGCCCGCTGACACATCCGGGGCAGCCAGGGGAGGGCCGTGGCTCGGACCATCGCGCTCGCCAACCAAAAGGGTGGCGTGGCGAAAACGACGTCGACGCTTGCGCTCGGTGCTGCGTTCGCGCAGATGGGCAGCCGGGCGTTGCTCGTCGATCTCGACCCGCAGGGCTGCCTGACCTTTTCGCTCGGGCTGGACTCGGACGCGCTCGACACGACGATCCACGACGTCCTGGTGGGCCGCGTCCCGATCGGCAAGACGATCCACCAGCTCGCCGAGGTCGACCTGGTCCCAGCGAACATCGACCTCGCCGGCGCCGAGGCCTACCTGCTGACCCGAACCGGCCGTGAGTATGCGCTACGCACCGCGCTCGAGGACGTCCAGATCCACTACGACTGGATCCTGCTCGACTGCCCCCCGTCGCTCGGCGTGATGACCATCAACGCCTTGACGGCGGCGGACGCGGTGATCATCCCGATGCAGTGCGAGGCTCTGGCGCATCGAGGCGTCGGTCAGCTGCTGGAGACGATCGACGACGTCCGGCGCCTCACGAACAAAGGCCTCGAGGTGATCGGGATCCTGCCCACGCTCTACGATTCCCGCACGCAGCACGGCCAGGAGATCCTGGACGATGTCGGGAGGCGGTACCGCCTTCCCGTGCTTTCCCCACCCATCCGGAAATCGATCCGGTTCGCCGAAGCGCCCCGTTCAGGGCGATCGATCCTCAAGTTCGCCCCGTCACACCTGGGCGCCGAGGCGTACCGTCAGATCGCGAGGAGCATGCTCGATGCAGCGAACAACGGAGAACGGCGAGACGCGCACGACGCCGCGGAGCGCTGACCCCGCGGACTGGGACCGCCAGCTGATCGAAGACCAGCTCGCGCACTACAAACAGATCAGCCGGGAGCCCGACCCGCTCGGGAAGCTGGCGCTCTTCTCAGTAGGCGCGCGGACGCAGGGACGGCTCGGCACGCTGATCCTCGAGTGCTCGTCGTGCAAGCGCGAGTCACCCGTGCGGCTGCGCGAGCTGCCGCGGCTCGCGTTCCCGTTCTGGCTGACGGTGCCGCGGCGCTATCCGGCCTACATCAAGTGTCCGGCCTGCGGTCGCCGCACCTGGCTGCGCCCGGCCTGGCGGATCTGACCCGTTACCGAGCTGCGCGCAGCGCGCGCACTCGGTCGACCATGACCGGGGTGCCCTTCGCCGCGTACAGCTCCTCGGCCTCCGCCAGCCAGGCCTCGGCTTCGTCGTGCCGGCCGATGGCACGAAGGACGCTGGCTCCATCGATGAGGACCTCGGCGCGGTACTCGATGAAATCGCTGTCCTCGAGCATGCCGAGGGCCTCTCGGATCAGCCGCTCGGCCTCGGCGGCGTCGTCCCCCTGTGCCGTCACAATCGCCATCGCGGTGCGCCATCCAACCTGCGTGGCGTTATCCAGCTCGTCGCCCGTCTCTCGCGCCTCGACGGCCGCACGCTCGGCTTCGTCGTAGCGGCCCAGGTACGCGAGAACGCGCGCGAGGTGGGAGAGATTCGTCGAACGCATCGCTCCCTCGCCGAGCCGCCCGAGGGTGTCGGCCCCGTCGCGGAGGATCCGCGCTGCGGCTTCGTGCTCCCCGGCGTAGCGCTCGAGGTGGGCTTCCCCTTGCGTGAACCCGGCCGCCCACAGGTCGAGACCCAGGTCTTCGGCTATCGAGCGGGCCGTCGCCTTCTCGCGACGTCCTTCGTCGAAGCGCCCCTCTGCCATGAGCGCGTTCGCGAGCGTGCTTCGGTGCGAGGCCTCCATCGACTGGGTTTCGTGCTCTCGGAAGAGCTGCTCGGAGCGTTGCACCGCCTCGCGCCACGGGGTCGGGCCGAAGATCAGCGTCAACCATAGCGTGCTGATCAGCGAGTCTTCGCGACCTCGTTCCCCGGACCGACGCGCATATGCCAGCGCCCGTTCGGCTGCAGCAGCCGTGTCGCCGGCTCGCAGACGGAACCACTCCGCTTGTGAAAGGAGATCCCAGGCGCTCGCGAGCCCGCGATCATCTCCGATCCGTTCGAATGCCGCGATGGCCTCGGTCGCGACGGTCCTCGCGCGGGCGGCAGAGCCGGGCGTCGCGCGCCAGATACCGACCGCCGCCGTGCCGATCTCGGCCTGCCGGCTCGCCGATTCATCGCGGGTTTCGTCCGCGATCGCTCGGAGCTCTGCGGCGACCGCGTCGGCCTCATCCAGCCCGCCGACGTTGAGGTACGCGAGGATGAGGTCCGGCAGCGCGCCGGTTCGCGCGGGATGGCTCCGCGGAAGTGCGGCCATCGCGCGCCGGATGAGATTGACCGAGGCCGGGGAGTCGCCGCGGGCTTGCCCCCGCCGGCCCGCGTCGGCCAGGCGCGTCCCCGCCTCGATCCCGAGCGCGGTCGTGTGCTCGTCCTTGATGCCGAGCTCGTCGAGATTCCGGAACGCCTGCTCGTAGTGGTACGCGATGATCTCCTCGTATTCCGCTGCGCGTTCCCCGGTCGACCCGATGAGCCAGTTCGCGAACCGCTCGTGCAGGTCGGCACGCACGCGCTTTGCGATCCCGTTGTAGGCGGCATCGCGGATCACCAGATGGCGGAAGCGGAACGCGTCCTCGCCGGCGAAGGTCGACCGGTCGTGCCGGACCAGGTCCTTCCGTACGAGCGCGAGCAGGTTCGTGTCGACGGCACCGCGTTGCTCCGTGGGGGACAACGCGAGGACCGCACCGCGCCAGAAGACCTTGCCGGCCACCGCGGCGCGCTCGAGCGCGGCGCGCTCGCCGGGCCCGAGACGGTCGATCCGCGCCGCAACGAGTGCCTGGATGGTGGGGGGTACGGCGACGGTGCCGAGATCCCCGGCCGGGACCCAGCGCCCGTCCCGGCGGACGAGCGAACCATCCTCGATCAGCATCGAGAGCATCTCCTCGACGAACAAGGGGTTGCCTTCGGCCGCTTCGGTGATGCGCTTGCGCGCCTCTTCGGCGATCTCGGCGCGGCCGAGCAGGTACTCGACGAGCCGGTCGCACTCCTTCTCGGTGAGCGGCTCGAGGTTGAGTGAGGTTGCGTTCATCTTCCCGCCGCCCCAACCCTGCCGGCGGTCAAGCAGCTCGTGACGGGCCACACACAGCAGGAGGATCGGCGCGTCGCGCGCCCAGTCGGCGATGTGCTCGATCAGATCGAGGAACTTCGGCTCGGCCCAGTGGATGTCGTCGAACTCGACGACGAGCGGCCGCTGCCGCGCGAGATGCTCGAAGAGCCGTCGGACGGCCCAGAACTGATCCTCCAGCGAGGTCGATCCTTCTGCGAAGTCGAGTAATTCGCAGATCGCGTTCGCGATCCGGTCCGCATGCTCCTCGCCCCGACAGAGCGCTTCGATCTTGGAGCGCGCCCCGGCATGGGAATCGTCGTCGCGGATGCCGGCCGCTTCGGGGATCGCCTCGAGCAAGGGGAAGAACGTGATGCCGTCTCCGTACGGAAGGCAGCGTCCGCGCAGAACCGTGGCCTGGTCTTCGAGTCCGGTCATCACCTCATGGACGAGCCGCGATTTCCCGACGCCGGCGGCGCCGAGGATCGTGAAGAGGTGACAGGAACGCTCTCGGACGGCTCGCTCGAAGGCTTGCATCAGGAGCGAGAGCTCGTGCTCGCGGCCGACGATCGGCGCGTCCAGCCGCCGCGTCACGCCGGCCGCGCCCGGCGTCACGCCCGTGAGCCGGAGAGCGGGAACCGGGTCGGCCTTCCCCTTCGCCGCGACAGGCTCGACGGGCTCGACCGTGACGGCGCCGCGGACGAGCCCATAGGTCTCCGCACCGATGAGGATCTCGTCCGGCTGCGCCGCCTGTTCGAGCCGCGCGGCAACGTTCACGGCGTCGCCGGTCACGAGCCGTTGTCCGGCCGTCGGGTCGCCGGCGACTACGGGACCCGTGTTCACGCCGATCCGCGCACGGATACGGGCGCCGAACTCGCCCTCGAGCGAGCTGTTGAGGGCCGCGAGCGCCTCGCGCATCTCGCCGGCGGCTCGCACGGCGCGGAGCGCGTCATCTTCGTGGACCTCGGGGACGCCGAACACGGCCATGATGGCGTCGCCGATGAACTTCTCGACAGTGCCGCCGTGCGACTCGATCACGAGCTTCATCCGGTCGAAGTACCGCTCCATGACCGAGCGCATCGCTTCGGGGTCGTTCGCCTCGCCGAGCGCCGTCGAGCCCGTGACGTCCGAGAAGAGCACAGTGACGGTCTTGCGGACCTCGCGGGCGGGCGCCGTGGCTGCCAGCGGGGAGCCGCAGGCGAGGCAGAACTTCGCCCGCTCTGGGTTGTCCTCGTTGCAGTTCGCGCAGACCGGCACGGAGGCAGTGTAGCCTCGCGGCACCGTGTCCCAGCCCTACGACATCGTCATCGTCGGCGGCGGTATCGCCGGGCTGGCATGCGCTTTGTCGGCGCCCGACGGAACGCGGATCGCCGTGGTCGACAAGGGTGAGGCGGGCGCGGGTTCATCGCCGCTCGCCCAGGGTGGGATCGCGGCCGCGGTCGGCCCGGCGGACTCGGTCGAGCTCCACGCGACCGACACGATCGCGGCCGGCGCCGGGCTGTGCGACGAGACGATCGTGCGGGACATCTGCGGCGAAGGGCCCGACGTCGTGGCGTGGCTGGAGAAGCTCGGCTGCCGCTTCGATCGTGCGCCGGACGGCGCGCGCGATCTGGCGCGTGAAGGCGGCCAGACCGTCGGTCGCAGCGTGCACGCCACCGACGCCACCGGCTTCGAGATCGTCCGTGCGCTGCGCGAGTCCGCGCGCGGCCGCGCCACCCGGATCCTCTCGCGCGCCGTGGCGCTGCTCGTCGCGGACGGCCGCTGCGCGGGCGTGCTCACCGACGACGGTCCTGTGCTCGGCCGCGGCGTGCTTCTGGCGACGGGCGGCGCGGGAGCGCTCTGGGCGGCGACGACGAACGCGCCGGGCGCGACGGGAGACGGCATCGCCCTGGCGATGGCCGCGGGCGCGAGGCTGGCCGACCTGGAGTTCATGCAGTTCCATCCGACGGCCTTGGACGATGGGAGGCCCGGTCGCGTGCTCCTCACCGAGGCGTTGCGCGGGGATGGGGCGACGCTGATAGACGAGCGCGGCGAACGATTCGTCGACGAGCTCGGCCCGCGACACGTGGTGGCGAAGGCGATCCTCGAGCGGGGTCGCGTCTTCCTCGACTGTCGGAGCATCGAACGGCTCGAGGAGCGGTTCCCAACCGTGATCGCCGGCGCGCGATCACGAGGGTTCGATCCTGGCACCCAGCCGCTTCCCGTCTCGCCCGCGGCGCACTATTTCATCGGCGGCGTGGCCGTCGACGCCGGTGGACGGACCAGCATCCCCGGGTTGTTCGCGGCGGGTGAGTGCTCCGCGGGCGGCATGCACGGCGCGAACCGGATGGCCGGCAACTCGCTCCTGGAATCGGTGGTCCTCGGGCGGCGTGCGGCCGAGATGGTCGACGACGAAGAGCCGCCGGATGCCGGAGCGCCACCGGAGCCGCCCCCGGTCCGCCTGACGCCGCACGACGTGAACATCCCACGGCTCATGTGGGACGGCTGCGGCCCGTTCCGCGACGAGATGCGCCTGCGCGGCCTCATCGACGCGCTCGAGCGCTTGCCGGACTCTCTCCACCGGGATCTCTGTCTCGGTATCGCCGGCGCGGCCCTGAAGCGCCGGGAGAGCCGCGGCGTGCACCAGCGAACGGACTTCCGCGATCCCGACCGCGCGCTCGCCCGCCGCTCTGTGCAGAACGACCTGTTCGCAAAACCCGGGGAGTGATAGCTTCACGACCAGGATCGAGACCGAGGAGGGCGCGATGACCGTACTGGTAACGATGCGTGGGCCCGTCTCCGACTGGGATTCGTTCAAAGGGGCGCTCGACTGGTACGCCGGCGAGGATCGAGCCGCCGGACTCCACTGGTCGCGTTCCTACCGGCAGAAAGGAGATCAGAACCACGTCCTCCTCATCGAAGAGTGGGACGATCACGACTCCTACCACAAGGCCTCAGACGAGGTGGGCGAGGAGTTCGGCACCCGCGCCAAGGCAGACTTCAGCGGCTGGATCACAGAGGTGTGGACGCCTTCCGATGCGCCGGTCGTCGAGAGCGACGGGGTACGCAGCACGGTGGTCTGGATGACCGTCTCGCCTCCGGATTGGGAGGCCTTCAAGGGCGCCGTGGCTTGGTACGCCGGCATGGATCGGCCCAAGGGCCTGCACTCGACGCAGGCGTTCCGGCGCGAGGGCAACCCGTCGCTCGTGCTCGATCTCGAAGAGTGGGACAACCACGACGCGTTCCACGAAACGTCCGAGAAGGTGGGCGACGAGTTCAACAAGCGCGCCAAGACCGAGGGACTCGACTGGGAGACGTTCATCTGGGAGCCCTCGGGAGCGAAGGTGATCGCCTAACTTTGGCTCCGATCCATTTCGGAGCCCTCGTCCCCCAAGGCTGGAAGGGCGAGTTCCAAGGACTGGACTCGCGCACGGCTTACCGCGCCATGATCGAGACGGCTCGGCTCTGCGAGCGCGTCGGGTACGACTCGATCTGGCTCTACGACCACTTCCACAACATCCCGCCCCCGCCCATCGCGACGCCGGTGTTCGAGTGCTGGACGGCGATGATGGCGTTCGCCGAGCGCACCGAACGCGTGTTGCTCGGGCAGATGGTGACGTGCACGCCGTACCGGAACGCGGCGTACCTCGCGAAGATCTCGGCGTGCGTGGACGTGGCTTCGAACGGACGGCTGCAGATGGGGGTGGGCGCCGGCTGGTACTGGGACGAGTTCAACGCCTACGGCTACGGATTCCCCGAGCCGCGGGATCGGCTCGGCTACCTCGCAGACACGATCGAGATCCTCAAACGGATGTGGTCGGACGAGAAGGCGACGTATGAGGGCCGCTACGCGAGCGTGAAGGACGCCTTCTGCGACCCGAAGCCGCTCCAGTCGCCACGTCCGCCGCTGTGGATCGGCGGCGGAGGAGAGAAGGTGACGCTGCGGATCGTGGCCCAGCACGCCGACTACTCGAACTTCAGCGGGAAGCCGCACGAATGGGAGCGCAAGCGCGACATCCTGTTCTCACACTGTGAGAAGGTCGGCAGGGATCCCGCCTCGATCCGCATGACGCTCCATCAAGACTGCCTGATCGGCAAGGACGAGGCCGATGTGCAGCGGCTGCTCACCCAATTCCCTTCGCTGTGGGGCGAGGCGGCGGAATCGCGACGCCAGGGCGGTCTCATCGGGACGGCGCAAGAGGTGATCGATAAGGTCGGCACCTACGTCGAGCTCGGCGCGAGCGGCTTCATCAACTGGTATCCGGACTATCCCGCGACCGATTCGGTGGAGCGGTTCGCGACCGAGGTCATGCCGCACTTCGAGCGCGGCTGATCCTTCAGCGCCGGCGGCCTTCGCCGCGCCCGGCCCGACGCCCGTCGGCGGGGCCAACCCAGAAAGCGGCCGACGCCTGCGCCACCGGCTCGCCGTTGCCGTCCTTGATCACGGCGCGCGCCAGCGCCGTGCGGTGGCTCTTGGAAACGACCTCGGCCTCACAGACCAGCTTCCCTTCGCGGACCGCGTGCAGGTAGTCGATCGAGCACGAGATCGTCGCGCAGGTCTCGCCGTCGGTGAGCAGTGTCCAGATCGCCGAGCCCATGGTCGTGTCGGCGAGGCCGTACAGGACCGCCCCGTGCACCGTCTTGGTGGGAGACATGTGCTCCGGTCCGATCGTGAGCGAAAGCGTTGAGCGGCCGTCTCCGAACGGCCCGTTCACGATGCCGAGGTTCTCGATGAAGCCGTGGTGTCCGGTCACGAAACCTGCACGAGCCCGGCCAGCTCATCGACCGAGTCGAGCTCCTCGAGCCGCCACACCGTGTCGGCGACCTTTTGGACGGCGCCGGCGTCCAGCCGCCGCCGCGCGTTGGACGTGAACTTCGCGACGACCTCGTCGTCGCTCAGCGGCCGGTCGGGGTGTCCGCGATTGACGAGCTCGTCGGCTTCCCGCAGCCGTCCGTCCCGAAGCTGGATCGTGATGCGTCCGCCGAAGGTCTTGGGGAACGGCAGCGAATCGTCTCGGCGGTGATGGACGCGCTCGGCCAGCGCCAGAACGCGCTTGTCCGTTCGCGCCTCATCGCCGAACAGGTCCAGCCCTTCGCGTCCGCCGACGATCGCGGAAGCGACCGCGAACGGGAGCGAGAACTGTGCCGCGTAGGTCGTCGTCGGGTGCAAACGTCCGTCGCGAGGCTCCGCGACGATGCCGGCAGCCGGCGATGCGATCGAGCACGTGATCTCCTCGACGTCCCCCGCGCGGACGCCGAGCCCGACCGCCGCGTCCATGAACGCGTGCACGAAGTGGCACGCGGGATACGGCTTGATCGCGATCCGGGTCGTCTCCCATTCTTCGCCGAGGCCGCGGACGAGCCGCTCGGGATCGTGGCTCTCGCCGGCGAGGAACGCGTCGAACAACCCGTGCGGCCCCTCGAAGATCGTCCGGGGCCCGGTGAATCCCCGGCGCGCCAGGTCGGCGGCGACGATACCGGCTTGCGAGGCCCACCCCGCGTGGAACCGCTTCGTCTCGGATCCGTCGGCCAGGTAGGCGAACAGGCCGCTCGACTGTGACCCTGCGATCCCGAACGCGTTCGTGATCTGCGACGAGGTCAGCCCCCATAGCGCGCCTGCGACGGCCGCCGCGCCGAACGTTCCCGCGATCCCGGTCGTGTGCAAGCCTCGCGCATGGAACCGTCCCGGCGCGGCCGCGCCGATCCTGGTCGACACCTCGTAGCCTGCGACGGCAGAGCACAACAGCGCCCGGCCGTTCGCCCCCGACTCCTCCGCGACGGCCAAAGCGGCCGGCACGACGAACGCGCTGGGATGAACCACCGACTCGACGTGCGTGTCGTCGAAATCGAGCGCGTGCGCCAAGGTGCCGTTCGCGAGGGCAGCGTGCGGCGCAGCGGCGCCGAAGTCGTGCCCGACCACGCTCGCCTCACGCGCGCCGGCCCACGCCCGCACGGCATCGACGATCGGGTGGGCCACCCCATTCGCGGCGGCCGCCAGCGCCACACCGAGCGTGTCGAGCGCGTGTCGTTTCGCGGCGTGGATGGTCGCTGCCGGGATCGACTCGAAGCGGAGGGTCGTACAGAACTCGGCGAGCGTCTCGGACGCGGTCACACCGGGAATCGTACCGGAGGCGCGCGGTCGGTATGCTGCGCCTCGCGTCGAGGGGAGGCGTTCAAATGGAGGTTGGGCTATCGGTCGGCGGGCCGCTGGGCATCGTCGGGCAAGTCGCGAAACAGTGTGAAGACGCCGGCTACAGAACCCTCTGGGTAGCGGAGACGTCGCGCACGGCTTTCCTGCAGGCGGCGGTCGCCCTGCAAGCGACGGAGGCGACGACGGTCGGCACGGCGATCGCGCTCGCCTTCCCGCGCTCGCCGGTGGTCACCGCGATGGAGGCTCGCGACCTCGCAGAGCTTTCCGGTGGACGCTTCATACTCGGTCTCGGCACGCAGGTGAAGCGGGTCAACGAGCTCCGGTATGCGACGCCGTTCGAGCATCCCGCGCCGAAGATGCGCGAGGTGATCGAGGTGTGCCGCAAGGTCTGGCGCGCGTACGCCGGCGAGCCGATCGATCACCAGGGCCGGTTCTACACGGTGACGATGCCGCCGTTCCCCGGCGGGCAGCCGGCGCCGGGCCCGATCCCGGTCTACCTCGCCGCCGTGAACAAGCTCATGGTTCAGCTCACCGGAGAGGTCGGCGACGGGATCCTCGGACACCCGTTCTCGAGCCCGCGCTACTTCACCGAGGTGGTGCGCCCGGCGCTCGACGCCGGCCTCGACAAGAGCGGCCGCAAGCGCGACGAGGTGCGGATCGTTCAAGGCGTGATCTGTTCGATCGCCGACTCGACCGAGCAGGCGATGCGCGAAGCCAAGATGCAGATCGGGTTCTACGGCACGACCCGCACCTACAGCCCGGTTTTCGAGGTCCACGGCTGGGGAGACGTCGTCGGTCCGCTGAGGGACGCGTTCGCCAAGGGGGATGCGGAAGGGATGATCGGCTGCATCACGGACGAGATGTGCGAGACGTACGCGATAGCCGGCACGCCGGACGAGGTCCGCGAGAAGATCGGCCGCTGGGAAGGTCTCGCCGACGAGCTGTACCTCGGTCCGCCGTGGGCGACCCCGGACTCGTTGCGGACCGCCGACACCTTCGCACGCATCGTCGAGACCTTCCGCTCCGCGTAGGGGGCGGGGCCACCGCGAGGAGCATCCGACCGCGCAGCGTGTCCCTTCCGCGCCGTATGTGACGTGCTCCGCGGCGGCGGGTACATTACTTCTCGTGACGGGGGGATGGCTCGAGCACGAGATCCGTTCTTATCCACAGGTTCTCGCCTGCTCGATCACGGACGACGACATCGTCGTGTTGGTTCAGCCGGCAGCCGACCCCGTTTCCGTCGAGCGAGCCGTGACCGAGCTGCTCCGCGCACGCGGCGTGGACCTGCCGGTTCGCGTCTTCGGCGGGGCACGTCCCGTCTTCGTCGAGCCGCTCAAGATCCGCAACGGACGACCCGCCCTCGTGGGCTCTTTGGGTGGCGCGCTCGTGCTCGCGGCGGGTGTGTGGCTGGCCGGCAGTGGGGTAGGACTCCGGGGTAGCACCGGCAGCCGAACCCAGAACACCACGGAGCTCGTTCTAGCGCCTCCCGTCGTGCGGAACCTCGTGAACGTGCCGTCCGCCGGCGGTGACCGGCCCATGCCGCCGGAGCCGCCCGCGCCGCCCGCGCCTCAGCCGCTGGAGCCGATCCTCCGCCCCGTCAGCCGCGGGCCGTTGCTTAGCCCTCCGAAGCCGCCGACCTCCGTGCCGCCTCCGATGGTGCAGCCGCCTCCGGTCGTGGGGCCGCCTCCGGCCCCCGAGCCTCCGACGGGACCCGGCCCGGGACCCGTGCCCGACCCCAACGGGGAAGTCCCGACGACCGTCTCATGCCACCCACCCCAGGTGCGGCCGGAGCTTCGCCCGAAACCCGGGCGCGGACACGGGACTCCTCCATGGGTTCACCACTGGACCAAGCCCCGACCGCATTGCGATCACGGGAGGCCGAAGTGACTCAGCAGCAGCCGCAGTCCGAGGCGGGGCTCGTCATCCAGGACCTCGTCTACGCGGGCCTCGACGCGCTCGGAGCGACGATGAGCCTCGATCTGTGCGCCTATCTCCATGCGGCCGGCGACCAAGGACCGCAGCTGTACCTTTCGCGTCCGTCGCTCGCGGAGATGGACGCGACCGAGGCCTTCAACCTGTTCTCGGCCTTGCGCGACACGCTCCAGGACGAGCACGACGGCGACGAGATCATCCTGCTCGGCGGTTACCTCGCGCTGGCGGTGACGACGCGCGGCCGCCACTCGCGCGGCTTGCACGTGATCGGCCGTCGCGACCTCTCGCTCGAAGAGCCGGAGCGCGAGCTCTCGGTGAAGCTCTGCCGCTCGTTCGGCCGAGCGACGCACGCGCTCGAAAGCACGCCGGATCGCCCGCGTATCGTCGCTTCGCCGGCGCGCGTCGCCGTCGAGCTCGTCGGCGACCTCACCCGCGCCGAGGTGGCCGTCCCGCTCGGCGGGGAGGTTCGCACCGGCACCGCGGAAGCTCCATCCGCGCCGCGTGCCGTCGCGCTGGCGGTCATCGACGCGGTCGACCAGAGCCTCAAGCTCGGCGAGGCGATCGAGGGAGAGATCGGGACCGAGCGCGCCGTGCTCGTGCTGCTCTCCGACGAGCGCGGCCGCACCGTCCTCGGGGCGTCGCTCTGCGGTACCGGTTCCGATCCGCTCCAGGCGACGGCCACCGCGACGCTCGACGCCGCATCCCGCCTGCTCGAGCCGAGCGCGTAGCCGACCAGAACCCCCGCTCGAAGCCCCCGGCCGGGCTCACGGAGCCCCTGTTACGATGCTCCCATGAGCGAGATGGACCCCGAGGAACGCGAATCCGTCATCGAGGACCTCGAAGACCTCGAGGCCATGCGCGCCATCTTCGGCGACCGCGGGTACAAGGGCGTGGTCATCGTCTGCTCGGAGTGCGGCGAGGATCATTACTACGGCTGGGACATGCTCAAGGAGTCGCTCGAGCACATGCTGCAGACCGGCGAGCCGCGGATGCACGAGCCGGCGTTCGAGCCGCACCCCGACGAGTACCTCGGCTGGGATTACGCGCGCGGCTTCCTCGACGCGCTGACCGAGGCCGACACGGACGAGATGGAGGCGCCGGCCGACGAAGAGAAGCCGGCCGGGAACGCCTGGCTGTCCGAGCGCAACCGCTGCTCCTACTGCCGCGGCCGCTTGCCGCAGCGCGCGTGGGACGATTGGACGTACTGCCCGTACTGCGGGGCGTCACTCGCGCCGCTTCGGCTCGTCGACGCGCTCGCCGCGCGGGGCATGACCGCCGAGGAGATCGCCGGGCTCATGGACGACAGCGGCTTCGAGCCCCCGCTCGAGGTCGGCGAGGAATCCGAGTAAGGGCCGGCCGTGGCCGAGCTCGTCGATCCGTCCCTCTTCGACGAGGACTACCTCTCCTTCTCCGACGAGATCCTTTACGCCCGAGCGGAGCGACGCCGACGCCGCGTCCACATCGCCGTTCGCACATTCACCGTCCCGGAGATCCGGGACTGGCTGATCGGCGCAGGCTTTACGGCACTCGATGCGCTCGGTGCAGAGGGCGGCCATTCTCGATCGACAGGGCCCGCCTGGTCGTCGTCGCGACCGCTTGACGCCGACCGCAACCTGACTTGCAGCCGGAACCGAGAGCTAGGCTTCATCAGCACGCATCGCGATCGCTCCGGACTCGATCGCGATGAGCTCATTGCGCAATGCGTGCGCGGGAGTACGCTGCACTGGAAGGTATGGCCGTCCGCCGGTGACCTCCATCGCCTTCGGGTCGTACCTGGAGAACGGCATTTCTGAAAAGGTGCTGACGCTATGACCCGCCCGAGACGATCCATGGGCTCACGCGAAAGAGTGATTCGTCTCCTGATCGTGCTGTCGCTCCTGGCCGCAGGATGCAGACAAGAAGGGCCGCGAGCCGACGAGGCGCCAGAAACCGACGGCACCTTCACCGCCGCCGGGGCCGGGTGTCTTACGCTCGCTTCTGGTGGCTCCGGCAAGCCTGAAGGGCGTTATCAGCCGGTCACGGTGGACGGCTTCATGTTCGTCAAGGACCTGTCGAGTGGGCACACGGTTCCTGTGATGAGGGGGGATGGCGCCGGATCGATGTCTGCCGATGGGCGGTATGCGGCGTTCGAGATCGACGGCATGACCGTGTATGTGCGGGACACGAAGACAGGAAAGGAGATCCCGGTCTCGGTTCTGCCCTCTGGGGGGTACGCGAGCCGGGATGTCAGGGTCGTGACGCCTTCGAGGCACTTCGCCTCCATCTCGGCGGACGGAGGATTCGTCGTTTTCTCTCACGGCGACCCGCGCCTGGCACCGGGGGATTCCAACGGCAAGATCGATATCTTCGTTCGGGATCTCGTCGCGAAAACGACAGAACGAGTCTCGGTGTCTTCCAGCGGCGCTGAAGCGGACGGAGACAGCTGGTCCGGAGTCGCCGCGATCTCTCGGGACGGCCGGCACGTCGTCTTCGTTTCCTCAGCCACGAATCTGGTGAAGGAGGATCGCAACGGGATGTCCGATGTCTTCGTTCGCGACAGGCTCCTCGGAAAGACCGTGCGAGTGTCGGTTGCCTCATCCGGTGAGGAGGGCGACCGGTCCGGAGGTAGCGTCGATGCCGCGATCGCGCGTGATGGCCGTTTCGTGGTGTTCTCGTCTGGTGCTGGGAACCTCGTCCCCGATGACAAGAACGAGTTCGGCGACGTCTTTGTGCACGACCTGGTCGGCGGCGGAACGATCCGCGCGTCCCGCGATGCGATGGACAGAGAGCTCCCTCGAGGGGCCGGCTTGCGCGGCGTTCTCCCCATCAGTGCCGATGGGAGCTGCGTGGCGTTCGCCGCCGAACCCGATCCGACGGCCGGCGGGGGACGGCTGTTCCTTCGGGACCTCGGAACGGGAACGACGAGGTCCGTGCCGAGCGAGTCGGATCAATGGCCGAAGGGGTTCAGGGTTCACCGGGCAGAAGCAGGCTCTCTCTTCCCCGACGGTGGGACGGTCCTGCTGGATCAAGATCTCCTCGACCACGGGCAAGTGAGCGCTCTGGATCTTCTGAGCGGAACCGTTGTGCCGATCCATCCGGCCGCCCGTCGTCTTTGGGCTGTCTCGCCGGAATGTTCTCCTCCACGCGACGCGCTGCTCCTCGATCCGACGCAGCACTGGCGCATCTGCTACCCGAGCACCTGGTGGGTCGAGCAGTATCCGGATGCTCCACAGGATGCTCGATGGTCGTTGGAGAGCACTTTTGATGAGAAGGCCAAAGATAGGATCGAGCTCGTCATGGGTGTCGCACACGAGGAGACGGAACGCTCCTTCGAAGGTGACTCCGCGTGCGTCAAAGGTGAGTACATCACCCAGATCATCGACTGCGGCGTGGTCGAGATCGCAGGTCATCCCTGGGGGTTTCAATACGGGATCGACTTCAACGGATCGCACTCTGTCTGGTATTACACGACCTTCGGAAAGTCTCGGTTCATGGGTCACGGAGTCACCGGTGCGGAAGGCGACCTCGATGCACGGGTGAAGATGATTCGGTCCATCCTGGAAACGTCTCGACTCAGCTAAGCCTCGTCACAGCACAACGGAGGTCAGGTGCGTGCTCTACTTCGCCTACGGCAGCAACATGGATCCCATGCAGATGAGCTCGCGCGCACCGGAGGCCCGCGCGCTCGGGGCCGCGAGGCTTGCAGGCTGGCGGCTCACGTTCACCCGGGACTCCCCGTCGTGGGGAGGCGGCGTCGGCCACATCGAGCCCGACGTCGCCGACGAAGTTTGGGGTGTCCTCTGGGACGCGACGGAAGCCGACATGACCGCGCTGGACGAATACGAAGGGATCGCCGGCGGCGCCTACGTCCGCGATAGCGTGACCGTGACGCACAACGGTTACAAGGTGGAGGCGATCGTCTACCTGGCGGTCCCGCGCGGTTTCAAGCGCCCGTCGAAGCGCTACATCGCCGCACTCGTTCGCGGCGCCGAAGCGCACGGCCTCCCGGCCGGGTACGTCGAGCGACTGCGCGCACTTCCGGACTGACGACATACGATCCATCTCGTGGCGTACACCCTCAAGGTCGGCGAAGCGGAGATCGACCGCTATCGACGCATGGCCGAGTCGGCTCGCAGGCTCGAGGCCGATTCGTGGACCCTGGCCGGCATCGTCCCCGGCGCGCGGGTCGCCGACGTCGGGTGCGGGCCGGGGCTCCCGCTATGCGAAATGGCAAAAGCCGTTGCTCCCGGCGGAGAAGCCACCGGCGTCGAGCGCGAGCCGGGGACCATGGCGACGGCGACGGCGATCCTCGAGCGGGAAGGGATCACGAACGCGCGCGTGATCACCGGCGACGCCGGGGCGACCGGCTTGGAGCCGGGGAACTTCGACGCCGTGATGATGCGGCACGTGCTCGCGCACAACGGCGGCCGCGAGCAAGAGATCGTCGACCACCTCGCCACGCTGGTGAAGCCGGGCGGCTACGTCTATCTCGTGGATGTGGACGCGACCGCGATCCGAGCAGTTCCGTCGAGTCCCGAGTTCGAGGAACTGACGACCCGGTACATCGAGCTCCATGAGGAGCTCGGCAACGACCTCTCGATCGGGCTGAAGCTCCCGATCTTGTTGGACGCCGCCGGCCTCGAGGTCGTCGAGCGGCGAGGCGTCTACGACTCCCTCGAGCGCTCTCCTGAGATGCGTGGTCCCGCGTGGGCGGCCCGCGAGACGCTGATCGAGCGGGGCTTTGCGACGGAGGCCGACTTCGCCCGGTGGGAGAAGGCGATCCAGCGCGACGCCGAAGCGCCGGGCCTGAAGCTCATCTACTTCCCGGTTCTTTGGGCGATCGGGCGGCGCTCAGCCGAGTAGACGGTACCCGGACGCCTCGCTGTCCCAGGTTCGCTGGGTAACGCCTTCGGCCTTCAGGTCGGCGTAGCGCGGACGCTCGGTCGGGGTTTTGGGCAACTCGCGTCGCAACTCCACGTAACGGGGTACGGCGAACCGAGCCATCCGTGTCGCGCAGAAGTCGAGCAGAGCGGCCGGGTCGACGACGGCACCACCGCGCGGCTGGGCGGGTACCGGCTTACGCTCACCCGCGACTCGCCGGCGTGGGGCGGCGGCGTCGCCCACATCGATCCCGATCCAGATTCCGAAGTATGGGGCGTGCTTTGGGACCTCACCGACCGAGCACTTCGCCGCGCTCGATACGTACGAGGGGATCGACATCGGGGCGTACGTCCGCGACGTCGTTACGGTCTCATTCGACGGCCGCGATGTCGACGCGCAGGTCTACTTCGCGATCCCGCGCGGATACAAGAAGCCGTCGAAGAGGTACCTGTCGGCGCTCATCCGTGGCGCCCAAGCCCACGGCTGCTCGGACGACTACGTCGAGCAGCTGCGCCGCGTACTCGCTTGACGGCGCGTTGGCGAGCTTGCCGCACCCGCCTGGCCCTGTGCAAGAATCGGCCGGATGAGGCCTCCCTCCACGCTTTTCGCCCGCCTCGGCAGTGATCGCATCGCCTATCAGGTGCTCGGCGATGGTCCGCCGGATCTCGTGCTGACGATCGGATCGGTGGGCCACATCGACCTCAAGTGGGACGAGCCCGTCTTCGAAGACTTCCACCGGCGCATCGCTACACTCGGGCGCCTGATCACCTTCGACGGACGGGGGAGCGGAGCATCGGATCCGCTCCCGCCGGGCTCGCGCTTCGCGTGGGAGAGTTGGGTCGAGGATCTTCGCACCGTCATGGATGCTGCGGGCTCCGAACGTGCCGTCATCATCGGCGCCCTCGATGCGGGGCCCACCGCGATCCTGTTCGCTGCGACCCACCCGGACCGCACCGCGGCACTTGTGCTCATCAACACCTCAGCAAGGATCACGCACGCGGACGACTACCCTGCCGGCCTTCCGACAGAGGTGTCCACCCAGCTGATCTCCGTCATCACGGAGAACTGGGGGACGCCGAGGATGAGCGAGATCCTCTATCCCGACCGCGCCGGCGACCGCCGGTTCACGGAGTGGTTCGCGAAATACCAACGCGCTGCCGCGAGCCCACGCGTCATGGCCGATCACATGGATCAGACGTTCTCGATCGACGTACGCGAGGTCCTTCCGCTGGTTCAGGCGCCGACGCTCATCCTCAACCGGCAAGACAACCCGTTCGTCCCGATGGCACAGTCGACGTACCTCGCCGAGAACATCCAGGGTTCCCGGTTCGTGGAGCTTCCTGGGAGCGGAAGCGGTGTGATGGGTCAGCACGTCGAGGAATTGGCGGCCGCCCTTCGGGAGTTCCTCACCGGAGCGCGCGGCGAACCCGACGTGGACCGGGTCCTCGCCACCGTGCTCTTCACCGACATCGTCAACTCGACCGCTCTTGCCGCGGAGGTTGGGGACCGCCAGTGGCGCCGGCTGCTGGACCGGCACGATCGCACCGCGCGAGCAGAGGTGGAGCGCTACCGCGGCCGGTTCGTGAAGTCCACCGGGGACGGGCTACTGGCCACGTTCGACGCCCCGACGAGGGCGCTCCGGTGTGCGTTCGAACTGGCCGAAGCGCTGGCAGGCTCCGGCTTGTCTATCCGCGCGGGACTGCACACGGGCGAGATCGAGCTGCGCGGAGAAGACGTCGGCGGCATCGGCGTCCACATAGCGGCGCGAACCGCCGCCGAGGCAGGTGCCGGACAGGTGGTTGTGACGCGTACCGTGCGTGACCTGGCGACCGGCACGGACCTCAGATTCACGTCGCGAGGGTCGGTCGGGCTGCGAGGCGTTCCCGACGACTGGGAGCTGTTCCAGGCGGCGACCGTTTAGCGCTCGTTACGCGAGCGATCCCACGACCGTTCGCCGATGCCTTCTGAACGCAGCTCCGCGTACCGGGGGCGTTCCGTCGGTGTCTTCGGTATCTCGGTCCGGATCTCGACGTAGCGGGGGACGGCGTACGCGGCCATCCGGGTCGCGCAGAAATCCGTCAGCGCCCGCGGATCGATCGTTACCCCATCGCGCGGCACGACCACGACCTTGATCTCGTCCTCGCCGAGCTCGCTAGGGACCGCGTGCGCGGCCGACTCGAGAACGCCCGGAAACTGGTTCACGACGTTCTCGACCTCCCACGCGCTCACGTTCTCGCCGCGCCGGCGCATCGATTCCTTCTTTCGGCCGGCGTAGTAGAAGAACCCATCCTCGTCCCGCCAGGCGCGGTCGCCGGTGTGGAACCAGCCGTGGCGGAACGCTTCGTCGGTGGCCTCGGGCTGGTTCAGGTAGTAGTGCGTTCGGCCTTCCGCCGCGCGCAGCCCGAGCTCTCCGACGAGCCCCGGCCCCATCTCGAAGCTGGCCTCGTCGAGGATCGCGGCCTCGCAGCCGGCGACCGGCTTCCCCATCGAGCCGACACGCCCCTCGAGGTTGATCAGGTAGCCCGGCGCATCGACCATCGAGAACTGCTCGACGATCTTCACCCCGAAGCGATCCTGGAACGGCTCCCATGCGTGCGGCGGACAGCCGGCGGAGAGACACACCCGCACGGGGTTGTCGCGGTCGTTGTCGCGCGGAGGTTGCTTCAGCAGGATCGGGATGATCGCGCCCACGTGATTGAACTCGACGGCCTCGAACTCCCGGCACTCGTCCCAGAACCGGCTCGCGGAGAACCGTTCGGACACCGCGATCGCGGTATCGAGGAACATCGCGCCGAGCACCGAGATCGCCAGAGGGTTCCCGTGGAAGAGCGGCAGACAGGTGTAGAGGGTCTCGCCCGCGGCGACCTCCATGGCCTGCCACATGGCCAGCAAGGGGGCGATGTCGGTCCTGGTCGGGACGACGCCCTTCGGCGGGCCGGTGGTTCCGCTGGTGTAGAGGACCCCGAACGTTGAGCCCTCGGCCTCTTCGTACGGAAGCTCGCGCGCGGGTCCCGCGAGCACGTCGCTCAGCGTGATCCCACCCGAGCCGGCAACGGGGGCTCCCCGCACGATCTCGACGAGCCCGTCCCCCTCGTACTGGGGTTGCAGCGCCGCGTCGATCACGATGCCGCGCGCGCCGGAATCGCGCAGCAGGAACGCGAGCGTTTCGCCGCGCTGCGCCGTGTTGACCGGCACCGGCGCGAGACCCGCGCAGATGGCTCCGAAATGCGCGTAGAGGAACTCCGGGCAGTTGGGGAGCATGACCGCGACGCGGTCGCCCGTGCGCAGACCCGCGTCGCGATAGCCGCCGGCGACGCGGAGAACGTTCGCATAGAACGATCCCCACGTCTCGCGAACGCCGTCCATCTTGAGGAACACGTGCTCGGGATGTTCCTGAGCCCGGTACTCCATCAACGCCGCGACCACGTGCTTCGCCATCGGGCGGCATCCTAGTGAGGAGCCCGGTAGACTCGCCTTTCGTCACCGGGAGGAGCGACGCGATGGATTACGAAGGGCTCGAGCTCGAGCGGGTCATGGTCATCTACGCGCACCCCGACGACGCCGAGTTCGGCGCGTCCGGCACCTGCGCGAAGTGGGCGCGCGAGGGGGTCCAGGTCACGTACTGCATGGTGACCAACGGCGCCTCAGGCTCGTCCGATCCGGAGATGACCCGCGAGAAGCTCGCCGACATCCGCCGGCAGGAGCAGCTCCAAGCCGCGGAGATCCTCGGCATCGAAAACGTGATCTTCATGGGCTTCGAGGACGGCTATCTGTATCCGGACCTGGAGCTGCGCAAGGCCGTCGCGCGCGAGATCCGCAAGGTCAAGCCCGATGCGATCATCTCGCAGGACCCAACGAGCCGGTACTGGGCGCCGGCGTATCTCAACCATCCCGACCACATCGCGGTCGGCGAGGTCGTGTTCCGCTCGATCAACCCCGACGCGTCCAGTGGCCTGATGTTCCCGGAGCTGTGGAAGGAAGAGGGCCTCGAGCCGCACAAGCCCAAGGCGCTGTTCGTCGTCGCGTTCAGCGACCCCGACGTCTTCATCGACATCACCGACACGATCGACCTCAAGGTGAAGGCGCTCGAGGCGCACGCATCGCAGGTCGGCGAATGGCCGGTGGGGGAGTTCATCCGCGAGCGCAACAAGCAGATCGCCGCGGCCGCCAAGGAGAAGGGCTTCGAGGGCGCCTTCGAGTACGCCGAGTCCTACAAGCTGTTCCGGCTCGAAGAGTTCTGATCTCCTACGAGAAGATCGTCAACGGCGTGCAAGAAGCGAGGCGGTTGAAATCCTCATCCGCGTGCAGGATCGGTGCGCCCTCGCGGACGCAGGGCGCTGCGATCAGACAGTCCAACGTCTTTCGGACCGTGACGCCGGCGCGACGCGCAGACCGATAGAGGCCAGCGGCCAGCGCGAAGTCGTCAAGGGATCCCAGCCTCAAGGTCGGGAACAACCGGAGGTAGCGTTCGACGCGCGCGGCCTCCCGCTCGGTCCGAAGCCCCTGGAGCACTTCGGTGAAGATGACGTCGGTCAAAGCGATCGGTGCGCCGTCCTCGAGCAGCTCGACGCAACGGAGGGCCTGTGGCGTGTCATTCGCGTTCAGGACGTCGATCCAGACGCTGGTATCGACGACGATCATGATCGGGCTGCGCGGCTCCGCCCGAGATCGCCTTCCCACCGCACCCGGCCGCGAAGCTTGAGGATCCCGGCCCGCCGATATCGTGCGACCAGCTCTCGGAGCGCCAAGTCGACCGCTTCGCGTTTGGTGCGCGCGCCGGTGAGACGCTGAACCTCCCGGAGAACCACGTCGTCGATATCGATGTTCGTCCTCATACACATGAGGATACACCTTGAACCCTATAGTTGTACACATCGAGAAGAGCGAGAAGAAACCGGTCGGATCAGTCAGGTGAGGGTCAACCGCGCGCCGGTCGTGAGGCCCGCCGCGTCCGTGGCGATCACGGTCAGAAGGCTTTCGCCGGGCTCGATGGGAACCGTTGCTTCGAACGAGCCGTCGGACCGAAGCATCACCGGGTTTCCGTTCACGGTGACGGTCACGGGTCCCGAGACGGCGATCGGCCCGGCCGGAAGCCACCCGAGGAACGCCTCGTGCACGAAGCCGGTGAACGCGTCCATTTGATTCTCGCGAACGTACACCTGGTCGATCGAGTGCTGGAACCGGTCGCCGTGGACGCTGTAGGGAGTCGCGCGCATCACGGTCTCTCGGGGAAGCAGCGTCGTCAGCGCGTCCATCACCCTTGCGAGCTCGGGAGCGCGCGCGACCCCCGTCACGGTAACGGCGCCACTCGACGAAGCGATGATCTTCGCATCGAGCGCCGGCCGTAGGGCGGCGAGGAGATCGGTGGCCGCCAGCCCGGCCGCGACGTTGCGTTCGAGCGTCGCCAGGTGGTTCTTGGTCTCCGCGATGAACCGGGCGTTGCCGAGCCCGGCGCGGAGCAGACCCGGGGCGGCACCCTCGTCGCCCAGCTCGGAAACCAGCGCGGCCCAAGGCTCCGGCCAGAAGGCGTCGCCGAACGTGTCTCGGACCGCCTCCCAACGGGCACGGAACACAGGCGCTTCGGTCCGATCCATCGGCGTCGAGCGCATCTGAGCGACCACATCGAACACTGCGTCCGACAGCGGACCTCCGAACTCCGCGATTCCCTCCAGCCACGCGTCCTCGGCCAAGCATCCGGCGACGTCGTCATCGAGCGGGCAGGTCGCTGCGGACGTCGTGAAAGCGGCCGGGTCGTTCTGGTACGCGGCCACCGAGTAGAGCGGGACCTTCGAAGCCTCGGCTTCGTTCATCGGGTTCGCCACGATCCCGTCGATGACCGCCGCGAGGTCGGCGCCGCGGCCCTTGTACGGCCCCGTGTTGAGCTTGAAGTTCGTCGGCAGGCCGGTCGAGGAGAAGATGTTGCCGTTGTAGTCGTTGACCGGGAAGTTGTCCCAGATCAACAGCTTGCGCGGACCCGACGCCGGCGTCGAGATCGCGGCGCTGTACGCTGCTGCCTCCGACGCCAGGATCTCCGGCGACACGACGTGCGTCCCGGTCCACATCACCGGGATGTCGGCGTCCAAGGTCTCGCCGAATGATTTCAGGTAGGCGCTGGCCGCCGTACCGCTGTACTCGGCCGGCACCGTCAGCACCTGGACGGGTGCCTCATCCGGCGAGGCCGGGAACTCGGCTCGCAGTCGCTCGCGGGCGCGGTTGAGCAGATCCGCGTTCATCCGTCCGTACGCGGCGTCGCCCAGACCGTAGGTGAGCAGATCCTCGACGTGGGTCGAGAGCTTCTGCACGTCGTCGAACGAGATCATGAACGTGCGGACCCCGGCCTCGGCGAACGGGCGAAGCTTCGCGACGAGCGCCTCGAGGTCGGCGGGGCACGAGAAGCAGATGTCCCGGCTCGGCGGGCCGTCGGGGAGCGCCGCGGAAGGGATCAGCGGGAACCCGGGGCTGAGGTTCGGCACCCACTCGACGCCGAGCGAACGAGCCAGGGCGATCTCTTGCGTGAACGCGGTCATCTGCTCCGCGGGGTACGGCGCTCGCCACCGCAGCCGCTGGTAAACGTCGTCCTTCGCCGCGTGGATGTAGATGTTCATCCGCGGCCGGCCGGTGTCGCGCCACGGCCTGCCCATCCACGCGAGCACGCTCATCCGATCGTCGTGCGTCCACGGCCGTCCGTACGGACCGAAGATGACGCCGCGATAGCGGTAGGGCTCACCAGCCGCCTGCGCGGGAGCCCAGCTCGGCGGCACGGCGAGGCCGGCCACGACAACGAGGAGTAGGAAGAGCGGCGATCGGCGGCGTCTCACCCCGATGGGATTCGTCGCGCGGGGATCGCCTCCTCCCGGTCAGCCTTCGTACACGCAGTCCTCGGGCGCCTTGTCCTCGCGAAGGCCCTTGAACGAGGCGGCCCGCATCCGGAACTGCGACGTGAACTCGAGGTACTCGACCTCGCAGACCAGCTCCGGCCGGACCCAGCGCACGCCGCGGAGGTCGACCTCGTCCTTGGGCGGCGTCGGGACCGGCGACTCCTTTGTCTCGAGCGGCCGCAACTTCTCGGACAGCGTCTTCAATGTCCGGTCGGTGAAGCCGGTGCCGACGTGCCCTGCGTAGATCAGCTTCCCGTCCTTGTACACCCCGACCAGCAGCGCGCCGATCGAGCCGTCGCGCCGGCCCTCACCCGCCGACCAACCGATGATCACGCAGCCCTGCCGGTTGACCGCCTTGATCTTGACCCAGTCCTTGGTGCGCCGGCCGGGGACGTAGCGCGAGCCTTTGCGCTTGGCGATGACTCCTTCGAGGCCCCGTCTCTTCACTTCGGCGAACAGTTTCTTTCCTTCCCGCTCGATGGCGACCGAGTTCTGCACGCGCGGCCCGGGCACCAGGACGCGTCGCAGCGCCTCCGTCCGCTCCTCGAGCGGTCGGTCGATCAGCGACTCGCCGTCGAGCCACAGCAGGTCGAACGCGATGAAGATCACCGGGTTGGCCTTCAAGTCACGCTCCGTCGGCTTCGCCAGCGTGAACCGGCTCTGCAGCCGCTCGAACGACGGCCGCCCATCCTTGGAGAGCACCACGATCTCACCGTCGACGAGCGCGTTGTCCCCGGCGAGCAGCCCGTGCATGTCGACCAGCTCCGGGTATTGGACGTTGACGTCTCGGCCGCGTCGCGAGACGAGCCGAGTCTTTTCACCCCCGAGGTAGGCGAAGGTCCGCACGCCGTCCCACTTCACCTCGAACGTCCACTTCGGGTCGTCGAACGGCTTCCCGCCCGCGGTGGCGAGCATCGGCTGCAGGACGGGCGGCATCGGCTTCGCGGCGAGCGGGCCGGACCGTGTGGAGCGGAAGATCAGCCAGTTCTTCTCGTCGGTCTTGACGATGTGGTACTCGCCGTCCAGCCGCTCGCCGTAGAGCCGGATCGTGATCTTCTTGTCGGTCCACTCGAGCGGCTCGTAGGTGCCCTCGTCGAAGATCCGCACTTCGCCTGCGCCGTACTCGCCCTTCGGGATCTGCCCCTCGAACGAGCCGTATTCCATGGGATGATCCTCGACGTGGACCGCGAGCCGGCGGACGCCCGGCTCTTCGGGCAGCCCCTTGGGTACCGCGAACGACACGAGCACGCCGCCGCGCTCGAGCCGAAGGTCGTAATGGAGCCGCCGGGCGTGGTGCTTGTGGATCATGAACGTCGGCCGGTCGACTTCCACCGTGCCGGGCTTGCCGGCCGGCTCGGATGTGATCGCGAAATCGCGCTTCCTCTTGTACTCCTTGAGCGGCTCGGCCGGTGCTTCGGCGCGCAGATCGGCCGGAGCGTCGAGCTTCGAGCGGTCGATACCGAGCGCGTCCATCGCCTTGTTGAGGTTCTGCCCCTTCTTCGACCCCCCATCGAGCACGGGGGCGAACAGGTCGCCCACCTGCTCGTAGCGGTTCCAGACCGTCGCGATCGTGAAGTCACGGGGCTCGATGTCCTGCTCGAGCTCGTCCCACTTCAGCGGCGTGGAAACCGGTGCGCCGGGCTTGGCGCGAACCGAATACACCGAGCCGATGTTGCGTCCCTCCGACACCATGGCGTAGTCGAGGAACACCTTCCCGGCGCGCTTGGCGATCTCCCATTCCATCGTGGTGCCCTCGGGCCAGGTCCGGTTGATCAACCGGCAGACCCGCTCGACGAACGCGCGGGCCTCGGAATAGGTATGCGTCCCGTCGAGCGGCACGAAGACCTGCATCCCCGTCGCGCCCGAGGTCTTCGGATAGCCCCGGAGCCCGAGCTTCTCCAGGGCGACCTTCACCATGACCGCCACGCGCCGCACGGTCTCGAAGGTGATCGGCTCGAACGGATCCAGATCGAAGAACGCGTAGTCCGGCCGGTCGATCCGGCCCGCTCGCGAGTGAAGGGGATGCATCTCGAGGCATCCGAGGTTCGCGACGAACAGCAGCGACGCCGTGTTGTTCGCCATCAGGAAGTCGATCGATCGGTTCCTCGACAGGCCGGTGACGCGCGCCCGCGGGACCCAGTCCGGCGTGTGCGAGGGAGCCTGCTTCTCGTAGAACTCGGGCCCGGCGATCCCGTCGGGCATCCGCAGCAGCGTCAGCGGCCTGTCGCGCAGGTGGGGGAGGATCATCGGCGCCAGGTTGTAGTAAGCGGTGAGCAGGTCGCCCTTCGTGTAGCCCTCGTCGGGCCAATACGCCTTGTTCCAGTTCGAGAGCCGCACCTCGACGCCGTCGAGATCCGCGTACCAATGCTGCCCGCGCTTCGTGACGGGGAGCTCACGCGGGAACTTCAGTGCGGGTCGGCGGGCGGCTGCCATCGGGCTAGAGCGTAGTGAGGTTCCTCACACCGGGCGAGTGAGGTTTCCCATTGGCGTCGCGGCAAGAAAGACGCAGCATGACACCCGACCGGATCGCCGGGAACTGAGGAGGTCGATCGCGATGGCGCGTCGAGAGCGAGCCGCTTCGGACAAGGTCGAAGTGCTACGAGGGATCAAGCTCTTCTCAGGCTGCAGCCCCAGCGAGCTGGCGAGACTCGCCCAGCTGTTCGACGAGGGCCGGCGAGCCGCCGGGACCACCCTGGTTCAGGAGGGCAAGCCCGGCGCCGAGTTCTTCGTGATCGTGGAAGGACGCGCCGAAGCGACGCTCCGCGGGCAGCACCTGGCGACCCTCGAGCCCGGCGACTTCTTCGGTGAGATGAGTCTGCTCGAGGTCGCGCCGCGAGCAGCGACGGTCGTCGCAGAGACAGACCTGTCGCTGCTCGTCCTCGAGCCGCGCGGTTTCGCGAGCCTGTTGGCCGTCGCACCGAACGTGGGCATGAAGATGATGCGCGCGATGTCGGAGCGTCTCCGCGCGATGGAGACCACGACCGCGTACGCCCGCTAGGCACCGAGCGGGGGAGGGGGGGGGGGGGGGGGGGGGGGGGGGGGGGGGGGGGG